>VGTH01000017.1 GCA_016874755.1 Deltaproteobacteria bacterium
CGATGAATCGCGCTTCAGTATCCTTCTCCAATTGGCTTATACGCAATGATATATTACTTTGATGCTCGGTGAGCGAGCTATATTTTTCGCGAAGCTCCGCAACCAGGACATCGACTGCGGTCAACTGCGCCCCTAAAGTCTTCCGGCCGGCCTCGCTGCGCTGGCCAACATGGGCAACTGTCCGCTCAATGGATGCTTGCTGAGCAGCAAGATATGCCTCTATCTCTGCCTGGCGTTGGGTCACATGAGCCAGTGCTTTCGCCTGCTGCTCCGCGAGGACGGTTTGTTCTAGGCGGCTCTCGTGTGTAGTTGCTTCATCAACGATGAATCGCGCTTCAGTATCCTTCTCCAATTGGCTTATACGCAATGATATATTACTTTGATGCTCGGTGAGCGAGCTATATTTTTCGCGAAGCTCCGCAACCAGGACATCGACTGCGGTCAACTGTGCTTCTAAAGCCTTCCGGCCGGCCACCAAGCCTTGCGGCTGGTTCTCCAAGTCAGGTAGCCTTCCGTGTAGGCTTTGTCTATGGAGCAGGCTGTCCACCGCCAAACGCGCGGCGTCCAGCGTCGGGGCTTCGAGCAAACTACCCTCGCCTATCATTCGCTTGCGGAGATCGACATCTCGAAAATCGACTGGCCCCAAGGCCATCGGTACGGCGAAAAACTTGGGATTGCAAGCCACCAGGTTGAAGCCTTGATAGTCTGTAGCAACGAGATACGGCTCTGAACTAGATTCTGGCGCGACGGCAGAAACATGCGCTGCCGAGCCGGCCAAACCCTCTTGGAGCTGGACGGGCAGAGACGATTGCTTTTCGAAGACTAGAGTTTTTTTCCGAACTTCGTCGATGCTATCAGCAACAAAGAGAATGGGCGGCAACTCGCGCTCCCCTAAGCGTTCAGAAAACAGTTCAAGGCGGCCGAGCTTCTTCGTGACTGCCAAAAACCGGTCGTCCGCCTTGACTAGATTGTAACAACCAAACTCCTCGATCAATTCGATATGCGGCACCGCAGTTTTCCGCTCGAACGCCAAAACCTTACTGCGAACCGCATCCAAGCTCTCTCCGATAAATATTATCGGGGCTAGATCCCGCTCACCAACACATTCCACTAAGAGATTGATCGGCCCGAGTTGCTTGGCAGCGGCAAAGAAACGATCGTTAAGTTGAATAAGATTGAAACCATCCGTTGCTCCGACGATCTGAGCCCGGGAGTTCTCCAGTTTGTCCGGCGAATCCACATGGCAAGGAATTTCAATGGGCCTTGAGTCAATCTCAACTCCAATCCATTGGGAACCTAAACTCCGGATCGCCCACACCCCCTCCCAGCTCGACACCTCGCCAAACTCAACCGCGACGGCCTCCGTTACCCCGGGATGATAGTGCATCGCGCCCTTCGACGATTCGACAAAGTCCTTGTTTAGATTGAGTGCCGCTAGGTGCTCTGCGGGGTCGACCTGCGTCTTTTTGAGCTCAAGATCATCTCCGCAAACGATTCCGCCGTCTCTCACTAACCGTTTTCCCTCCCTGATATCGGCTCGAACAGCTTCATACGCGTGCGACCCGTCGATATAAACGATGTCATAGCTCGAGCCCGGCAAAGCCGGTAGAATATCGCGCGCATCCCCCACGTGGTGATTCACCATGTGGGAAACGTTCGCCGCACGAATGTTATGAAGAAACAGGTTGAAGATCTTGCCGTCTCTGGCCGCCTGGTTCATCTTCCGATAGTGCGAGCCGGTCTCTATAGCTTCCTCGAAATACGGCTGCCATTTATCGACGCAGGTTACCGTCCCATCTCTCCCCAGCTTTTCCAAGGCCTTCGACCAGGTTATCGCCGAGGCACCTGCCCATGACCCAATCTCAAGAATTTTTATAGGCCCCATAGTTTTCAAGCGCGCTACCGTCCCCACGAGCGCTTCGAGATAGCCGTGCCGAACCGGAGGACTCTGCGTGGCGCGCAACACCGGACCAAAGTAGGGCTTTCCGGTTAGCAGCGCGTCAATCAGTTGATACTCTGACATATGTTCAGGCGAAAGAACTCGGACACTTGACAAAGAAAGCAACCATAAACCGCGCTCCCTATGTCAACACTTCAAAATTTGGCGCAAGATCAAAAAGCCCATCAAAAGCTCTCTCGGTTTCCAGCAACACCACGCAATGGGCCACGGAACGCCGCACGTCCAGCACAGCGCCCCCTCTCGTTCCATCGACTTGAGCCACTCCAATGTCGAAAAAATAATCACTCGGATTGACACTCAGTGAAAACGAAAACTTGTAGACTTGCAACTGGCCCGCCGTTACCGACTGGAGTTTCTCCCCCATCTGATACGTATTGGTCCCGAATATCTCAACCCCTTCGAGAGTCTTAACCGCAAAACCCAACACGGGCGACCGAATGCTGCGATGAAATAGGACCTTAACGTAAAGATCAACTTTCGCGCGAAAACGAAGGATCGCGACATCTCGCTGCCCGTCAGACTCGATGACATAGTCAATAATTTTCGCCTCACCGCTGCCAAAGCGCACCTCGTGCTTATTATAGCCTTGCCGCGTGTGACAAAGATCCTCCGGACTGGATGAGTCGAAAACATCTCCCAGCGTGGGAGCAACTTCCACGTTGCTCGGGATCGTCTCGGCCGATTGGGCATTGCGCAAAGCTCGCGATTTGGTCGAATCTTCAAACAGCAGATCATAGTATCGATCGATAACATGTGCCGGTTCGCCGCTGGTAATCAGCTCTCCGCCGTCGAGCAGAATCGCTCTGCCGCAATAACTCGTTACGAGAGAGGAATTATGGGTAACGAAAATCACCGTTTTTGCTTCGGTCTGAAGATCTGAAAGTCGTTGAAAACACTTGTGTTGGAATTTGGCATCACCCACGGCCAGGGCCTCGTCAATGATTATGACATCGGCACTGACGTGAACTGCGGCGGCGAAAGCCACGCGCAAAAACATACCGGATGAATAGGTTTTTATCGGCTGTTCAAAAAACTCTCCGATATCCGCGAACTCAATGATCTCAGGCATTCGGTTCAGCATTTCATTATGCGATAGTCCCATGAGCGTACCGTTCAACAGCACGTTTTGTCGTCCCGTAAACTCAGGGTTGAACCCGGCACCGAGCTCCAGAAGAGCGGAAACACGCCCATTCACCGTCACTGTGCCTGAAGTGGGCCGCAGTACGGAAGCCATGATCTGGAGCAGGGTCGATTTCCCGCATCCGTTACGTCCCAGGATCCCAAGCCCTTCGCCTTTTGCGATATCCAGACTAATGCCCTTCAGCGCCCAAAACTCTTTGTGGTAATTCTTGCGAAACGGATGAAGGGACTCCTTGAGACGCTCCGCTGGTGAGGCAAAAAGCCGGTATTTTTTTGTTACGTCTATGAGTGATACGGCGATGTCCCGAGCCATATTCGCAGCATTCCTCATAAAACATCGGCAAACTCGGCCTTGAGGCGCCTAAAGACGTAAACCCCCAGCAGCAAAAAGGACATGGCGATCATCCAAAAACGCAACGCCGCACTCCAATCATTCCAGAAAGGCTCTCCGATGAGAAGCGAGTTGCGGTACCCCTGCACGATATAGTAAGCCGGGTTGTAATCGGTTATCCAGTTGTACCGGGTGGGAAGCATATCCTTCATCCAGATGATTGGGGTAATCCAAAACCACAGATTGAGAATCACCAAAAGCCCCTGGCTCAGATCACGATGAAACACCTGAATCGAACTTACCAGCCACGACAGACCAAGAACAAAAACCCCAAGGGCCACATAGTAGTATGGCAATTGCAATAGATACAGGGTAGGTCGATGGCCATGGCTCCAAGTCACGATACAGAGGATAAGAAACAGCACAACGTGAGTGAATGTTTCGGAGAGCCAGTTGACAATCGGTAACACTTCCGTGGGAAAAGTCGTCTTTTTCACGAGATGTGAGTTGCCCGTCACAGCTGATACACTTGCCAGTAGAGTGTTGTTGAACAGAAGCCACGGGATGAGACCGCCAAGAAGGTAAAGAACAAACGGCATACCAGAAGGTCCGACCGCTTTGAAGCCGACGGAAAAGACAAACCAATAGATCAAGACTGTGACGATCGGATGAAAAATCGCCCACAATGGCCCTCCGATGGTCCCAATATAACGGGCTTCCAGATCGCGTTTTGACATAGCCCAAATCATCTCGCGATGTTTGTAAAGCGTCCCTAAAAAATCGGCTAGACGAGACACCCTTGAGACTCCCGCGCATCTACAATTCCCATTGATGTGTGCTTAAAGGCCTGTTTCGCGCAGGATTAGCGCGTGCTGAATTTAAAGTAAGCAGTCACCGTACAAGGGTCCTCTATCTTTGAACGACTAATCATATTCTTGACTTCCTCGGCGTCAAAAACGCGAAATTCCACGTGACCGGTTTCCGCCGGGAAGTACGGTCGAATCGACCGGCATCGCAAAGCTACATAGAGATGCACGCGCGCAGCCAATAAGCCGGCCTCCGGCGTCACCAAGCCAAGCGATCTCAGTTGCTCACGATCGCAACTCAAGCCAGTCTCTTCCTCCAGTTCGCGCAAGGCCGAGCCACTTTGATCGTTTTCACCGACTTCGATAAAGCCGCGCGGAATCTCCCAAGAATCGCTCTGAACCGCATGGCGGTAAACCCGCAGCAGGCCGATCTTGCCGTCAACAACCGGCAGCACCGCGACTCCGGTCACAAAATTCTCCGCCGCTACTTTGGGAGCGACGACAAGATAGTCGTTTACGGCAGCATGGCCGGGAGTCTGGACCGCGTCAAAATAAACGTGAAATCGGCTGTTCTCGCACACCAGCCGCCGTTTGGTTCTCTCGCCATTGACCATCACGGCTCTCGTTTTCCGTTCATACCAGCGCTGGCTCCGGTGCCGCCGCGAGGATTTTTCTTTCCAGTTTGTGCGCCGTCATTTCTCGGATATGGCGCAGCGTGGCGGCGCCGAACTTGGCACCGACCATCTGCAGATACTTGGGATTTTTGAAGTAGGCGTCAAACGCCTGATCGCGGAAGCGCAGCACCTCAGCGCCGGTAAGATACTTGGTCGGCAGCGGCAAGGTGTCGACGGCGTGCTGCGAGTAGCCGGACCATTGGTCTGGCAGCGGCCAGCCCTCTTTCGCAGCCGTTTGGTAGAGCTGCGAGCCGGGATAGGCCATGGCGGAATAAAAATTGGCGAACTCGCAATTAAGCTCAACCGCCATGTCGAGCGTCGCCTGCATGCTGTCATAATCGTCCTCAGGCAGGCCAAAAATATAATTGCCGATGACGTTGATGCCCGCGTTCCGGACCTTATCAATGGTATTAAAAATCAATTCCTGGCCAAACCCCTTATCGACGTCGTCGCGCACCCGCTCGCTGGCGGCCTCAATCCCGAAGGCAAGCCAGTTGACGCCGGCCCGCTTCAACTTATCGAGCATGCCGTCTTTGACGGTATCGACGCGAGCATAGGCCCAGATATTGAGATCCAAACCGCGCTCGACGATCGCATCGCAGATGCCCAGCACATGGCGCGCGTTCAGGACAAACATTTCGTCGGCGATCTTGATGTTGCGCACGCCGTAGTCGCGCGCCAGTTTTTCAATCTGCGCGACAATCGTTTGCGGCTTCCAGAAGCGGTAGCTATTGACGCTCTCATTCCAGCCCGCCTCTTTTTCACCGCTCTTAAACGGCGCTTGAATGCAGCAGAAGCTGCAGCGAAACGGACAGCCAAAGGTTGTGTAAAAAGAAGCGTAGGGCTGGCGTGGCACATCTCCGAAGCAGTGCCAGTTATGCGCCCGATACTTTTTCATCGGCAGAAGATCCCAGGCCATCTCCGGCATCTCGCTGTCGGGGTCTTTGACCAGCGGCGCCGCACCGTTTTGCACGATGCGCCCCTCGGCGCGGTAACAAAGGCCGCGCACGCGCCCCAACTCGACGGGCGTGGCAGACAACGCTTGCAGCAGTTCCAGCAACGTATACGGACCTTCGCCGTTGCAGGTGAAGTCCGCGTCGGTCTCCTTGAGGGTTTGTTCCGGCAGCGCCGCCACATGGCCGCCGACTAGAATGACTTTCTGGTCGGGAGCGAGCTGTTTGATGGCGCTACAGATCGCCGCCGAAGCCGTCATGTTCTGGGTCGACGCCGAGGGTTGGTGGCCGTAGACGATGATGGCGACCAGTCGCGGCGCCGCAGCGCTGACAGACCGAGCGGTTTCTTCGTAGCTGAACTCTTCGGCTTCCGAGTCGAGGATATCCACGCCAAAGCCGCGCCGGCGAATGAACGTGGCCATCAAGCCGGCCCAGACCGGCGACTCGACGGCCGCGAGATTGTCGCTCAACGACTGGTAGATTTGCTTGCGGCTGCCCGGGTGTATCAGCAAGAGATCTAGCTTTCGATGGGTCATAGGATTGGTCCGCTCACGCACCCGCTTTATAGCTCTCGGTCCTCCGGCACGGCGTTCAACAAACTCGTCAGCTTGAGAATTTTCTCCCGCTCGAGGGTCGGGTAGTTGCCGATATAGTAGCCATAGAAATGCACATGGTCGACTTTGGGATACTTCGAGTATTCCTGGTCGCCCAAGCGCTTTCGCAAATAGGGCTGGCGCAGCTGATTGCCGCCGCCGGAAGCGCCGCGGCGAAACTCAACACCGTGTTGGCGCAGCATCTTCTCGACGTTATCGCGGAACCGCGGATTGGCGCGGTTCAAAACCAATGTAAAAGCGTAGTTGCAGCTGCCCTCGGTGGCAAAATCCGTTTGGTACTTCTCGGGGTTGAGGGTTTCGAGAAACAAATTGAGATTGACCGTTCGCGCTTGGTTGTTTTCGTCGAGCCGCTTCAGCTGCGACCGGCCCAGCACCGCGTTGATCTCGGTGCTGCGCACGTTGTACGCCGGGAAGGCAAAAATGAAATCGGGATTGAGATCGCCGTGCTGGCTCGCATAAGCCTGCTTGATTTCCGCCGACTCGGCTTCGCGCACCATGCCGTGCGAGCGCAGCATGCGCAGGACCTGATAAAGGTCGCCATCGTTGGTCGAGATCACCCCGCCTTCGATGGTGCTCATGTGGTGCGCGTAGTAGAAAGAAAAATTCGCCATGAGCCCGAAGGTACCGAGCTTGCGGCCGTTGAACGTCGCACCGTGGGACTCGCACACGTCCTCGATCAAAGGGATTTTTCGCGCCGCCAATTCCCGCAAAAGTTTTTCGTCGAGGCCGTTGTAGCCAAGGATATGGGTCAAGAAAACCGCCCTCGTGCGCGGCGTGATTTTTTCCAACACCTGCGCCGTGTCCATGCCCAGGGAGCGCCGATCGATATCGACAAATACCGGCTCCAGACCGCACTGCAACACCGAGGCGATATCCGACACCCAGGTGAGCGTCGGCACAATAACCTCGCCCGGCCCGGCGGTTTCGCGCAGCGCCGCCATGGTGAGAAGATTGGCCGACGAGCCCGAATTGACAAAAACGCTGTGCTTAACGCCAAGCCATTCGGACCACTCCTTCTCAAACATTCTGACCTGGCTCGACTGCGTCAAAATTGGCGGCTCTTCCTGACGCATGAAATCGATCACCGCCTGGAAGTCCTCGGCGACGATGTTGTTCTGCATCAACGGCCAGTTGAGATTTTCAGCATTCATACAAACTAGAACGGTCCCTTGAACTCGATTTCACGCAGATCGGCGCGCTCATCGGACAACCAATGATTCGCCTTGCCGGTCACGAGATCGCGCACCGCGGCGGCGATGGTCCGGCCGTTGGGATAGTAAGCATCTTCGAGCGTCGGCGCCGGCGGGCAGGTCACCGGCGCAAAACCCAGCCGTTTTACCCGCACCGCGCGCTCGTGCTGCACCTGCTCAATGACGGCAGACACAATTTCGGCGCCAGCGCCGCAGCTAGTCCAACCGTTGTCGACGACACACAAACGGCCGGTCTTACGCACCGAGTTGGCGATCGTATCGATATCGAGCGGTTGCAGCCAAATCGGATCGATCACCTCGGCGCTAATGCCCACTGCTTCGAGGTAATGGCGCGCGCGCAAACACTCCAGCTGCATGTAGGAAATCCCAACAAGAGTGACGTCCGAACCCGTCATCGCGATGCGCGCTTTCCCGGGTGCAACCGCATAAAGAGGTTCTGGCACTGGCCCTTTTTGAAAGTGCAAAATCCGGTGTTCGACGTAAATCACCGGGTCGTTGTCGCGGATGGCGTGAATCAAACAACCTTTGGCATCGTAGGGCGTGGTCGGCGCAACGACTTTCAGGCCCGGGATGTTCATAAAAAACGAATAGAGCCCCTGCGAATGTTGCGCTCCTTGCCCCCAACTCTTACCGATCATCGCGCGCACGACGATCGGCACCTGCACCTGGCCGCCGTACATGTAGCGGCTCTTCGCGGCGATGTTCACCAACTGATTCATCGCCAGCATGAGAAAGTCCATGCGAATGTGGACGTGAATCGGCCGTAGGCCGCCGAACGCCAAGCCAATCGCCACGCCGGTCATCGCGTCTTCGGAAAGCGGCGTGCCGAAGACACGTTCGGCCCCATACTTCTCCAGCAGCCCGCGGGTGGTTCCCTGGATCGCTTTCGGATCGTCCACGTCCAAGCCAAAAATCAACACCGACGGATCGCGCGCCATCTCTTGATCCGTCCCTTCGCGCAGCGCCTCCACGTAAGAAAGTATGCGTTCTTGCGTCACCTAGAGCTCCACTACGTCGGTATACAGTTCCGTCACTTCGGGAAACGGGCTAGTTTCGGCGAACTCGAAAGCCTCTTCGATCTCGGCTTCGACTTCGGCCTCGATGCGCGCGCGCAACGCCTTGTCGACCCGCGCGGCCATCGTCTTCACCGGATCGCTGTCGAGCCACGGCTCCGCTTCGGCGCGCATGCGATAGCCCAACTGATAGTCTTCGCCGGGACCGACATGCTCTTTCCAGCGATAAGCGAAGCACTCGAAGAAAAACGGCCCGGGCTTGCCGGCGCGCAGCTGTGCCACCGCCTCGTGCACGCGTTCGTAAACACGCAGCGCATCGTTATTTTCAATGACCTCCGCCGGCATGCCGTAGGTACGCGCCTTCTCGGCGATATTGGCGAGCTTCTGGCGGCGCGACTGATGAGTGTGGATGGCGTAGAAGTTATTCTCGCAGATAAAAATAATCGGCACTCCCTTCAACGCCGCGAAGTTCATGCTTTCGTGAAACACGCCTTCATCGACGGCGCCGTCGCCGAAAAAGCTGGCAACCACTTGTTGGCTACCGCGCAGCTTGGCGGCATAGGCATAACCGACCGCGTTGGGAATGGTCGTGCCGACCACCGCGGATGCACCCATGGCGCCGGCGCCGAGATCGATCAGATGCATCGAACCGCCTTTGCCTTTCGCACAACCGGTGGCCTTACCGTACAATTCGGCGATCATCTTGCGCAGATCGCCGCCCTTGGCAAGGTAGAGCGCATGGCTGCGGTAGGTGCCGAAGGCGATGTCGTTGGGGCCGAGCGCTTCACACACACCGACCGATGCGGCTTCCTGACCGATGGAAAGATGCACCGGGCTCTTAATCTTATCGGTTGGATAGGCCCGGGCCACTTCCTCCTCTACCCTGCGAATGCGGTAGAGAGACCTATAAAACCGCTCGTGCATCGCCACCTCCTGCTACACTCGCTAGCTGCTGCAGATACCATTGGTAGGTCGCGCGCAAACCTTCGCGCATCGTCGTCCGCGCTTGCCAACCGAGCTCTCGCAGCCGGTTAGAATCTAGCAACTTTGCCGGCATGCCGTCGGGCTTGCTGGTATCGAAAACCAATGTACCACGGTAGCCGACCACTTGGGCGATGGTTTCGGCCAGCTCGCGTATCGACCAATCCTGCCCAACACCGAGATTGATGATTTCGCCGCCGTCGAAGCGGTCCATCAAAAAAACACAAGCGTCCGCCAAATCGGCTGCATACATGAACTCTCGCCGCGGTGTGCCTGTGCCCCAAATGACGACCTCAGGAGCACCGAGTAGCCGAGCTTCGTGGAAACGCCGGATCAACGCGCCGACGACGTGGGAATCGGCCTCGCTAAAATCATCCCCGGGTCCATAAATGTTGGCTGGAATCGCGCTGATGAAGTTGAGCCGATACTGTTGCCGGTACGCTTGGCACAAACCGAGTCCGGCCAATTTCGCCGTCGCGTAAGCTTCATTGGTCGGCTCCAATTTACCGGTCATCAAAGCATCCACGCGCATCGGTTGCGGGCAAAGCTTCGGATAGGCGCAGGAGCTACCGAGATAGAGCAGCTTGTGGACACCGTGCAACCGCGCGCTTTCGATGACGTGACACACCACCAACAAATTATCGAGCATCAACTCAGCCGGAAACTTCTGGTTGGCTGCAATGCCACCGGCCCTACCACCGATCAAGAAAACGTATTGCGGCCTGACTCGGGCAAAAAATTCGTCCACCCGGGCAGCGTCGGTCAAAGGCGGCAAGCCGCGCTCGTCGATGACACTCTTAAAGCCGGCGGCGGCAAGCTGCCGGCGGAGCGCATCGCCGACCAATCCGTGATGATCGGCGATCAAGATTTTGCCATGGGTTTCCATTGGGTCTGCGGCTTACCGCTAGCCTAACACGGGCTCAACGCATTCGTCGATTTCGCCGAGAAAATTATATTGCTGCGAAGCGCGCAATTTGTCTTCCACCGAATAATCCCGCTCAGGCTCGAAAAAAATAATTTGGCTGCCGGAGAATTCGAAATGGAACGGCACGTGAATAAATTTTTTAAGCGCGTCACGGACACGACGCTGCGCGCTCGGCGGCACGTAAAGCAATAAGAATCCGCCGCCCCCGGCGCCCAACAGCTTGCCGCCCAGCGCGCCATGATTGAGGGCGTGAGAGTAGAGCTCATCGACATGGGAATTGGAGACCTTGGCACTCAAATCGCGCTTGACCTGCCAGCCCTCGTGCAGCAGCTTGCCGAAGTCGTTGATGTTGTTTCCTTTGCTCAGGATGGCAATGCCCTCTTCGACCAAATGCTTCATGATGCGCAACTGGCTCTTCTTCGCCTCGACGTCAGTCACGTAGGTCTCGGCGATATTCGACGCGGTGCGTTCGATGCCGGTGTAGAACAGCATCAAATGATTGTTCAACTCGCGCATGCGCTCCGCCGACACCGTCACCGGGCGCACGGTGATCTCGCCATTTTGCGCGAAGCTCACGTGATTCAAACCGCCATGCGCCGCCAGCACCTGGTCCTGCGAGCCCACGGTTTCCTTGATCTTGTCTTGCTCGATTTCTATCCCTTCGAGAGCCAGTTGATGCTTGCTCGGCATCTGGCCTTTGAGCGCGTAGAGCGCGTGCAGCAAGCCGACGGTAAATGACGAGCTCGATCCCATGCCGCTGCGCGCCGGCAAGTCGCCGTCATGATGAATCTCCAGACCGCGATCGATGCCGACGTGGCGCAGCACTTCGCGCACTGCCGGGTGCTCGATCTCATCGGCGGTCTGGCAACTTTCGATCTGCGAATAAACGATGCGAATGCGGTGTTTAAAAAACGGCGGCAGATACCGGCAGGTCAAGTAACAATACTTATCGATGCTGGCGCCCAGCACGGCGCCGCCGTGCTCGTGGTACCACACCGGATAGTCGGTGCCACCGCCGAAAAACGAGATGCGAAAGGGTGTCCGGCTAATGATCATGGATCCGCTCTCCTCCTCCGCCCATCGATCTGCCGACGATCGCCGCCGCCTCAGCTAAATCCTCTACCACGTGGTCAACGACAAGGCGGCTCTGCGCCGCCACTTCGGCGCCGTAGCCAGTGCGCACGAGAAACGTCTCGGCACCGACCCGGCGGCCCATCTCAACATCGCTGGCTTTGTCACCAATGACGATAGTCTGGGCCAAATCGAAACTCAATTCGCGCGCTGCCTGCTCGATCATCCCGGTTTCGGGCTTGCGGCACAAGCAACGATCGTCCGGCACATGTGGACAAAAATAGATCGCGTCAATGGCGACCGCCTCTGCGTCGAGCATTTCCCGCAATCGTGCGTGAATCGCCGCCAAACGCGCCTCATCGAAATAGCCGCGCCCGACCGCCGATTGATTGGTCGCGATCACCAGTCCTAACCCGAGCGATTGCAAATGACGCAACCCGCGGGCCGCTCCTGCAAGCAATTGCACCTGATCGGGAGCGGAAAGATAGTTTTTTTCCTCTATGATTGTTCCGTCGCGGTCGAGAACCACAAAGCGCCGTTTGCTCATGCATGGCTCTTTGCGGCAAAAAAGGCTTCCGCCAAAGCGAAATCTTCCGGCGTGCCGATGTCCAGAAATCGCCCCTGGGTAACAAACCCCATGAGCCCCTGCCCAACCAGTTTCGGGAAAAAATCATACTCCAAAGAAACCATTTTGTCCAGCGGGACCATCTCTAGCACGGCGCGGCGCAAAATATAGACGCCCGCGTTGATTGAGCCAGGCCCCATGTTCGCGCTTTTTTCGCAAAACTGCCGGACGCGCGTTTCAGCATCAATCAACACTGAACCGTAACGGCTCGCGTTGCCAACCTCGGTCAGCAACAGACTCGCCACCGGCTGACCCTCGCAGTACCAATGCCAATACGCCTGCAAGTCCGCGTCGCAATAGGAATCGCCGTTGAGCGCAATGACCGGGTCCGACGTCAATAACGGCAGCGCAAAGCGCAAAGCCCCCGCGGTTCCCAAGGCCTGCGGTTCGCGCGCATAAAACAGTTTGAGTCCCGCGTACTGTGCGCCGAAAGCCGCTTCGATTTGCTCGCCAAGATAACCCGTGCACAGCACCACCGAGCGGCAGCCCGCCGTAGAAAGTTGCTCCAGGAGATAGGCCAAAAACGGCTTGCCGTTGACCTGGGCCATCACCTTGGGCCGATCCGCCACCACCGAGCGCAAGCGCGTGCCCAAGCCGCCGGCGAGGATCGCCGCGGTTACTTGGGAAAGATCGGTTGCTGGCGCCATCACTGGGAAGCAGCTCCGCCGTCAAACCACACTGCGCAACGAGCAGCAGAAACTCAAGCCTTGAGGCCAAGAGAAAATAACGCGGGTGTGCGAGCGAGAAGTGAAATCACGGTTGGCATCGCTGGCGAATAGTCGGCAAAGTCTTCAGATATTTTTAAACTCCGAGCGGCCCATCATGCGATAGCCCTTGAGCAACTCGACAATCCCTTGATCCAACGATCGTTTGGCTTCGAAACCGGCTTCGCGCAGCCGCTGGTTCGACACTATATAGTTGCGCTTGTCGGGGTCCGAGCCCACTTCGGAAAAATGAATATAGAAATTAGGCACATGCTTCTTGATGGTCAGCGCCAACTCCTCTTTGGAGAGATTGGCCGCGTCAAGACCGACGTTGTAGGGACGGCCCTCCATTTTTTTCGAGTTCTCGATGGCGTACGCGAAACAATCCGCTACGTCGCGGATGTGGATGTAGTTCCGCTTGAAGTCCTTTTCAAAAATGACGATGTAGCCGTCGGTCACCGCCGTGTAAGTAAAATGGTTGACCAACAAATCGAGCCGCATGCGCGGCGACAAGCCGAATACGGTGGCCAATCTTAAAGTCACCGTGTTGGGACTCTCCAACAGTAGCTTTTCCGCATCGCTCTTGGTCCGACCGTACAGCGAAATCGGCTCCAGCGGCGTGTCTTCCGTGCAATAAACATCGCCGGTTTGGGTGCCATAACCGCTGTTGGTGGTTGGGTAGACTACCAGCTGGCTCGGCGAGCGCAGCTTGTTGATCATGCGGACCGCATCTAAATTTACCGAGGTAGCAAGCAAGGGATCGCGGTCGCAAGCCGGGGCACCGACAATGGCCGCCAACGGAATAATCACATCGGCATTTTTCACCAAGCGTGAGATTAGCTTCTCATCGCGCACGTCGCCGTTGACAAAATCGAAATTGGGGTTGGCGCAAAAGTGAAATAGCCCATGCTGGCCGTATATCAAGTTGTCGAGCACGGTGACATCGTAAGGTCCGCTCAACAATCGCTCGGTCAGGATCGAACCGAGATAGCCGGCACCGCCGGTGATAAGCACGCGTAAGCTCACAAAAGTTCTTATTAGTTAAGAATTGGAATGTCAGGCTTTCAGACGAAATAGCTTTAGCACACGAGAGCTGGCGCGTAAAGCAAACTGGGCCAAAAATCTTTTGGGCCGCGCTGGCGTATGTACTACGTTCAACGCGGCACTGCGTTGATCATAATGCTCGGCGATGGCGACAGATCGACGCAGACTGCTGATAGCGCTAAAGCCGTGAAACTGCCAAAGACGATCAAGGAGTGAATGATGCCAAAACATCGCGCGTTGCGGATGTACCTGATTTGACTTCTCCGCACATCTCGACAGCCAACAGGCCATCGCTGAATACCTCACCGCGATTCTAGAGGAAAACGACCCTGCCGTGTTGGCCCCCGCTTTGGGTGACATTGCTCGCGCACGGAGCATGAGCGAGACAGCGAAAGCCTCTGTATCACTCGCGAGGCGATCTACAAGGCCTTGCGTCCAATGCACAACCGCGCTTCGATACCGTCAGCCGAGTTTGTGCAGCCCTGGGTGTGAAATTGATAATCCATGCCTAACGCATTCAACAGAATCGTTTTACGAAACTGAAAATTGCCCATTTATAGCTTATTGCGATTTTGTAAAACCTAAAGGAGACGCGACCTTTTTCTTTCCCCAAACGTGGATCGATTAATGGACAAAAGGAATCCGATTTCGAGAAAAACAGATTGAGTTTGTCCCGCTGGTCAGCGTCCCGTTCTGACTCCCCAGACGGGATTGCCTGCACATAGCGTTGGTAAAGCAATAATCAACGCGACGAGAACAAAGCGGCTGCGTGGCAGCTTGGTCATAATAAGTCTTCTCCCAAACACTCGTATCGTGCAATTGAGATTTCCGCACGGATGGCGGGTACGGAGAGAGACTTAAATCAAACCCACCAGCGATGTCCAATAATGCGGTGATAGGCGCGAGCGTTGGCGAGGTATCAGAAATTCTGTGTGTGAGGCATATTTAGAAAGAAGGAGGAGATATGCCGAAAAAACGGAGGAAGGGAATCGAAGGACGGGTAACGATCAAGCCGGAGTTGGTGGGCGGGTACTCAAGGAATACCGAGGCCCACAAAAAATCTGTCAAGCGCCTGACGAGGATAGTAGGAGGGCGGAGTCTTCTTTAATTCAACGGCACGTCCTGCGGTGCGCCGCCGTGGCCGACGACGGCGATGCTGCCATCGACGGATTGGACGATCGACCAGGCGCCGTTCAAGTAGACGGTGATGTCGACCCTGCCATCGCCGTCGAAGTCGGCCGGCACCGGCGTCCATGTCGGACCGCCGTGGCCGACTATTGTATTGCCGCCATCCGACGAGCGCTTGATCGAACATGTGCCGTTCAAGTACACCGCCACGTCGGCTTTGCCGTCACCGTCGTAGTCTGCCGGCACGGGAATATGTGTCGATCCGCCGAGCCCTTCGACGATGAGGCCATCAGCCATGCCCAAGATGGGCCACAGCCCATCGCGGTAGATCCCCACGTCGCTCTTGCAGTCGCCGTCAAAGTCGACGGCCGCCCGGCAGTGGGCGAACTTGGCGACGAAAACATCGGCGGCGCCCGCCGAGGTCAGCGCGGTTTGATTCACCTCGCCTTGGCCGAAAATGACGTTGGCGCCGGCGAATTGACCGGTGGCATAGATGCCCGAGTTATTGACGGCGATGCCCAAGCCCTTGTCGGTGCCGGTGCCGCCGATCAATTTCACCCAGCGAAACAGCCCCCGCGCGTCAAACTTGGCGACAAAAATATCTTCGACGCCGTTAAAGCCCAGGCTGGTCTCGTTCAATTCGCCGGGGCCGAACGTTGTGCCCTGGCCAAATCCCGTTAGATACACATTGCCGGCGCCATCGACCGCGATTCCCTGGCCGGAATCGTTGCTGCCGCCGATCGCGCGCTTGGCCCACTGCAAGAAGCCGTTGGTGTCATACTTGGCGATGAAAACATCTTCGTTGAAATCGCCGGTAAGCGAGGTTTGATTGGGCTGGCCCTCGCCGAAGATCACCACGCCCAGAAAAACTCCGGTAACGTAGCTGCTACCGACGGCATCGACGGCAACAGCGAGACCGCGATCGTTGTTGAATTGCCCGGCACGCCGGGCCCACTGCAAGAGCCCGTTGGCATTGTACTTGGCGATAAAGAAATCGGTGCTGCCACCCAATGGGGCGCTGAGCTGGGTTTGATTCGCTTCACCGGCGCCGAAGGTGGCCGTCAAACTGAAATTGCCGGTCACGTAGCTATTGCCCGATGCGTCGATGGCGATACCAAAGCCGATATCGCTGCTGCCGCTGCTGATTTGTTTTGCCCATCTTTGTCTTTTTCATCCTTGGCCATTTTGCGTTCTTGCTCTATGAGAAAATCAAAACCGCTCCCCATATCAACTTCGGCGAGCGATTTTTCGCCGCAGCTTGGGCAGTCATCATTGCGTTTTCTTTCTACAACGGCGGTTTCTTGCTTGGCTACGAGTATGACGGCTGGGTCAATTGGTGCCTTTACCTGTTCACTACGTTGAGCATTCCCTATCTATTTCCCTTGACCCGCGATTCCAAATTCGACAACTTTCTCGGTGAGTTCTCCTATCCGGTCTATCTGATTCACCCGGTGATCATTCAATTCGAGTTTCAGCATGTCGCCGTGCCGGCCGCGCTGCACTACGTCAACATCATTATTGACGTTTTCCTTCTATCGTATCTGATGATTCGTTGGATCGACCGACCGATCAACAAGATTCGCGCCCGCATCAGCGGCGCGGCTTGGGCAGGATCGGGCCCTTTACCGGGAGCCTCGCCAAATCAGGAGTCCGTTTTTCCTGTAAAGCTTTCGCGCAATTGAGTGACAACAAGGACGGCATCTGTTACAAAAGGATGTGTCATGGAAGACCGTATAGCAGAACCACGCGCATGCCAGCCGCCTTTACCATTATCATTCCCACGAAAAATCGCGCCGATTCGGTAGCTAAGCTGTTAGCAAGCATCGGCCGGCTCGAAGGCTTGGTGGCGGCGCTACGCCCGGAAATCATCGTCAGCGACAATGACTCGCACGACGAGACCGCACAGACACTGGAAACCATCGCGAAATGCTTTCCGGTAGCGCTGCGCAGGATCAAGAGTCAAAACCCGGGGAAATCGGCGGCCATCAACGAAGCCCTGCGCATTGCCGAGGGCAAAACGTTAGCGTTCCTCGACGACGACGTGATCGTTGACACGCAGTGGTTAGTGGAGGTCGAGAAATTTTGTGCAACCGAAAAGCACAAAGCCGGTCAGGGACGCATTCTCTTGCAGGCGCCGGAAGCCGACGATGAAAACCTACAAAAGCTGCTCCGGCGCTATCGCACGATTCCGTATGTAAACTTCAAACCCAGCACGGCGGAAGTCCATTCACTCAACGGCGCCAATTTCGTCATTGACCGCAAACTGCTGCAGAGTCTCGGCGGTTTTGATGAGCGGCTCGGTCCAGGAGCGTCGGGCACTTCAGAAGACGTGGAACTGGCGCAAAGAATCCACAAGGCGGGCTATCGGATCGGCTATATGCACGACGCCATCGTCCATCACAGCATCGATCGAACGCGTTTGACCGAGGAATATTTCAAGAAAGTTCATCGCCGCCAAGGTGCCAGCCGATCGCTGATAAAAGGGCGCGGCAGCGCTCATATCTGGTATGACCTGTGCCGCGCCTCGGCCGGTTACCTATTTCATAAGTCGTTTGGCGACGAACGAAAATCCTACCGCAACAAGGGCCGCGTCTATCACTACCTCGGCATGCTCGAGGCCAAACGCCGCCAAAAAGCCGGTCGTTAATCGCTGGCGTTTACTTGAGCGTGCTTTTCGACGCCCCTAGTCCGAGTAAGTTGAAATCGAACTTAAACGTCGTCTTCGACGGGTTGATGTTGTGGCGCAGACCGAGCGTCACCGACCAGCACTCACAGGTGGAGAGGACTTTCGACGCGGCGCTGAAACCGATGAAGCGGTTGTCACGCGCGTCGTAGGTGCTGCTAAAATAGACCAGCATGTTATCGAGCAGATGATAAAGCAGCGTCGAACTCAGGCTGCCGGCGATATTCTTGTTAAACGAGGCGCCCGGGCAGCGCGGGTCGACGGTGTGCCTCACGCAATCGGCGGGTCTATCGAGATCGACGTTGGCGTCCTCGACCAAGAAACCGTTGGGGCCGGCGCGTAGGAAAGAATAGGTCACGCTAAACATGTTGGGCCGATTAAAATCGAAATCTAGGCTGCGCTTGGGCAGTGGCCGCGGATCGACGAGCGAGAATGTCGTTCGCACGTTGGAGATATTCCACGACCCGGGGTCGATGCCGCCGAGTAAGGTCATGTTGACGAACGATGCCGGCGCGAACCGCAGGTCGATGCCCATGTCGGTCAAGCTATCGCCGCCGCGCCGCGCTCGGTCGATGTCGTAGCTGAGCGCAAGCTTCAGCGAAGCTAGCTCGCGCATATCGACGGTGCCAAAGGCGCTAAGATTTTCCGAATCTTCAGCAAAGGCCATCAACGGAGTGAAGGGTTTGCCCCAAAAACGGTTGGCCAGCGCAAACGTCAGCACATTGCGCCGGTTGACTCGGTCGACTGCATCCATGATCGGAATCCGGCTCTGATCGATGCTCGGGGCAAACAGGTAGCTCACTTCCGGTTCGATCACGTGGCGCACGCCTTTCACGCCAAGACCCGTCCAATCGAAGATCCGGCTCAGCGACGTCGCCACGTTGGCGCGCATCTCGACGGTCTCGCGGGAGACGTTGCGCGTCCCCGATTTCACCGGCGTATAGAGATGATAAAGGGTCTCGCGCGGCGCCACGCTGAGCGCGCCGAAAACATAGGAATTAAAGTTATAGGGTAAGGCCACCTCGGGGCGTATGTCGAGCCGCAGTGCGTCGCCTCCCCTGCGGCGCAGATAGTTCACCGTTTCGGTGCGCCAGCGAAACTCTAAAGGCAGGGTATCTAAAAACCGCCGCCCCCAAAAAGCCAGCTGCGGCGTGCGCTGCAACGTGACCGAGTCTTTCTGAATAAAGTCCTGATAGAACTTCAATTCACCCCGAAGGAAGGTGTCGCTCCATCCTCTAAAAACGCCCATGCGCGATTCACCGAAACGGCTGACGCGAATTTTTCCTTCCTGGAGGGCGGGCAAGTCGAAACGCTCCACTAGCTCGCGGGCGAAAAGGTCATCGCGGTAAGCGGCAAAATCGCTGTACGTGAGCCAATCGTAGGCCGTCATGTAACGGTGCGTGCCGATAATACTCCAGCGGTTCTTCGCGATGTCTTGATCGGCGATGGTGCGATTGACGACGTCGTCTCGCTCGTTCTTGCGCAAGTTCTCATTGAAGTAGGACGCGTTCAAGCGAAAATCGTTTTGATCGCGAAAGATCGTCCGAAACTCGCCCCATAGGCCGGCCCGGGCGCGGGACTCAACGCTGGCAGCGACCGTCATATCGGTGCTCTTGGAAATCGCCCAGAAAAACGGCTGCTGAAAGCGAAAACCCTCACGGGTGGAATGGCCAAAGTTGGGCGTGAGAAATCCGGTTTGCCTTTCGGTGCGCAGCGGAAAGAAAGCGTAGGGGAAGTACATCACAGGCACGTCCATGATGTAGAAGTAACCGTTCTTAATCGTGCCGAGCCCCTCCAGCGTCAGGTCCATCTGGTCGGCGGAGAATTTCCACGACGGCCGGCTGCCCGGCTCGCACAGACAGGTTGTGAAAAAGCCATCATCGACGTGGTACGACTGGCCTTCGAGCTTCTGCAGCCGGCGCCCCATCATGCTGATGTGGCCTTCTTCAATGAACAGATCGCCGTTGTGAATCGAGCCGGTCTCGCGTCCCAAGTTGAAGTCAATGGCGTCGGCGGAGCGTATTTTCCACTCGGGATCATCCAGTGAGACCTTGCCTTTGGCGCTGACGTCCTGGGTGGCGCGATTCACCTCCACTTCGTTGGCTTTTAGGGTTGTCTGATCGCGCTTGATCTCAACGTTGCCGCTGGCCTCGATGCGGTTGGCGCCGTTGCCTGACGACAATTTATCGGCGGTGACGTCGATCTTCTCGGGACCGCTGGCAGCGGAACGGCGCTGGCTGAGCTGAGCTTCGGCGGCTGACAGCGGCAGGAGATGCCCCAACGTAAGCGCTAAGACCAGTCGATAGAGGAGCTTCAGTCTCATTGTTGGTGAATTGAATCGATCTATGCCGCGCCCGCGGACAGTTTAGCGGCAATCGCCTGAGCTGCAGGGCGGATCTCACCGAGGAGATAAAGCGAGCCGGCGATCATCACGATGTCGTCGGCGTGGGCGCTAGCGACCAGCGATTCCAAGGCGTCCTGTGAATTTTCGATGACCTGACAGGGTCGCTTGGCTTTGACGTAATCCGCCAAACTAGCTGGGTCGGCGCTGCGCTCCATGGCAACTCGAGTGAAAACAAACTCCTGCGCGTGCGGCACGAGGGTATCCAAAATCAACCGCCAATCCTTATCCTGCATGGAGGCGAAAAGGAATTTTACCTTTCGCCCGCGACGAAAGCTTTCAAGCAGATCCGCCAGCGCCTTCGCCCCTTCGCCGTTGTGCGCGCCGTCGAGCACGATGGTTGGTGCCTCGCAGAGCACCTCGAAGCGCCCGGGCCAACGCACGGTGCGCAGTCCCTCCCGAATCACCGCCTCGCTGACCGGCACAGACGGTCCAGCGATCTCCAACGCGCTCAGCGCCACCGCGGCATTGGCTTTTTGATGCCGCCCGCGTAGCGCTACCGATAGTTCGAAATATTCCTCTTTTATACCCTTATAATCGAAGTGGTCATCTATACCCTTATAATCGAAGTGGTCATCGTTTTTCAAAGCAAAATTGTATTCTGAATTGAGAAAATAGCACGGCGCCCCTCGCTCATTTGCAATCTTTTTAACGACTTGCACCGCCTCGGCAGGCAGGGCGCCACAGGTAACCGGGACCCCAGCCTTAATGATGCCGGCCTTTTCCCGAGCAATCGAAGCCAGGTCCGAGCCCAAATAAGCCTCGTGGTCTTTTGAGATAGTGGTGATCGCCGAAGCGATGGGCCGCACCAAGTTGGTGGCATCTAGCCGCCCGCCAAGGCCCACCTCGATGACACCAACATCGATCTGCTGCCGGGCAAAGTGAACGAACGCCATCACCGTGACAAATTCAAAATAGGTGAGCGGAATACGGGCGCCATCGATTCGATCGCGAATTTCAGCGGTGAGGCTGACCACCTCATCGGGGGTAATCTCTTTCTCGCCAATGCAAATCCGCTCGGTAAACGAAACCAGATGCGGTGAGGTGTAAAGTGCCGTGCGATAGCCGGCCAGCGAAAGGATGCGATGCAAGATCGCCGACACCGAACCCTTGCCGTTGGTCCCAGCGATGTGGAACGAAAGAAATTTTTTCTCTGGATGGTCGAACAGACCGAGCGCGCGCTCCATGCGATCGAGACGCAGATCGATCTCGCCGCCGCGCAGGCCGTAGAGCCAGTTGAGGATTTCCGAGTATTTGTCCATGGCAATCGCGGCGCGTTGCTCGTCACGGTGCCTGTGGCCGTTAAGGAACTACGCGCTCACGAGCAGCAAAACATTAGTGACAAAGGACAAGCGCTAAGTCACGCAGCACGAACCCGCTTCGTCCGGCGCATCGCCCGCTTGAGCGAGGCGATAAATGCGCCCGCGCTTTTGGCCTTGGCATCGTATCCTTGCGCCGCTTCAATCTTAGCCACCAACGCGCTGCCGACCACCGCGGCATCGGCGAACTCGGCGATCGCCGCCGCCTGCTTGGGCGTCGAGATGCCAAAGCCCACGCCCACTGGCAATGAGACCGCCTTGCGCACTCGGGCGACGCGGCCACGCAGGTCGTCGTCGAGGGAGCGGCGCGCCCCGGTAACGCCGGTGACCGAAACATAGTAAACGAAACCACGGCCGCGCGGCGCCACCAGGTTGATTCTTGCGCCATCGCTGGTCGGCGCCAAAAGAAAGATCAAATCGAGTGCGCAGTCGTCGGTCCAACGTTTGAGCTCGCCGCTTTCCTCCGGCGGCAGGTCGACGCAGAGCACGCCGTCGGCGCCGGCGGCGGCCGCTTCGCGGCAAAACTTCTCCAGGCCGTAGCGAAAAAACGGATTGAAATAGCCAAATAAAATCACCGGCACCTGCGAGGTTTTGCGAAACTCACGCAGCGTCGAAAAAATCTGCGGCAGCGCCAGACCATTCTTCAATGCCCGCTCCGACGAGCGCTGAATCGTCGGTCCATCGGCGGTCGGATCGGAAAACGGGATGCCCAGTTCGATGCAATCGGCGCCGCCCGCTTCCAGCGCCCGCAAGATTTTCAAGGTCGTTGCAAGATTGGGATCGCCCGCCGTAATAAACGGAATCAGCGCCGCTTCACCGCGCTTTCGAAGCTCTGCAAAAGTTTTTTCAATGCGACTCATAAAGTCATAGAAGCCCGTTCAACGTCGTCCTACAGTTTCACTCCCAGATAATCCCCCACGGTCAACATATCTTTATCGCCGCGGCCTGAGAGATTGACGATGATGGTCTGCTGCTTGCGCATTTTCGGCGCGATGCGCATCACCGCGGCGATCGCATGGGCGCTTTCCAGCGCCGGAATGATGCCTTCGGTCTGGGCGAGATATTGAATCGCCGCAATCGCCTCGTCGTCGGTGGCAGAGGCGAACTGCGCGCGGCCGCAGTCGCGCAAATAGCTCAGCTCCGGCCCGACGCCGGGATAATCGAGCCCCGCGGCCACGGAATGGGTTTCGCGAATTTGCCCCGCGCTATCTTGCAGGACGTAGCTCTTGCTGCCGTGCAAAACGCCGACCGCGCCGCCCTGAATCGAGGCGGAATGCTTGCCGGTCTTGAGGCCGCGACCGCCCGCTTCGACGCCGATCATTTTTACCTGGCGATCGCGCACGAAAGGAAAAAACAAACCCATGGAATTGCTGCCGCCACCGACGCAGGCAACCAGCAGATCCGGCAGCTTGCCCTCTTTTTTGAGTATCTGCCGGCGCGCCTCGCGGCCGATCACCGACTGAAAGTCGCGCACCATCATCGGATAAGGATGCGGCCCTGCGACCGAGCCAATGAGATAATAAGTGTTGCGCACGAAGGTCACCCAATCGCGCAGCGCTTCGTTCATGGCGTCCTTGAGCGTCTGGCTGCCCGAGTCGACGACGCGGACTTTGGCGCCCAACAGTTTCATGCGAAAGACGTTGAGCGATTGACGGGCGACGTCCTCTTTGCCCATGAAGACTTCGCATTCGAGGCCAAAGCGCGCCGCGACGGTGGCTGTCGCCACACCGTGCTGGCCGGCGCCGGTCTCGGCAATGATGCGCTGTTTGCCCATGCGCCGGGCCAAAAGAATCTGGCCAATGGTGTTGTTGATCTTGTGCGCGCCGGTGTGGCAGAGGTCCTCGCGCTTCAGATAAATTTTCGCGCCGCCGAGTTTTTGCGTCATGCGTTCGGCGAAATAGAGCGGCGTGGCGCGCCCGGCGTATTCGTTCAAATAATAATTGAACTCTTCGTGAAACGCCCGGTCGCGCCGTACTTTCGCGTAGGCGCGCTCCAACTCGGTCAGCGCCGGCATCAAGGTTTCAGCGACGTAGCGGCCGCCGAAAATGCCAAAGTGACCGCGCCGGTCAGGCACCTTTGGCAGCAAGGATAAATTCTTTGAGCTTTTCATGATCTTTTTTACCTGGACTGCTTTCCACTCCGCTGCACACGTCGACGGCAAACGGCCGCACCTGGCGCACCGCTTCGACAACATTATCGACGTTCAGACCGCCCGAGAGTATCAGCTTGCCCGCATCTTGCCCATCGAGCCACTGCCAAGGAAACCCGGTTCCCGACCCACCGTACCCGGCCGACCAGGAATCGAGCAAGTAATAATCGGCCGGAATCGCGGTTATGACGGACAACGACTCTCGGCTCTTCATGCGCACGGCCTTGATGACTTTGAGTTCCCAGCCACGACAGTATTCGGCCGTTTCCTCGCCGTGAAACTGCACGGCGCTGTACATCTGCCGGTCACCTAACGCGCCGCACTCCAAGGTTGCCGTAACTTTCTCGCGCTCCTCGTTGACGAATAGCGCGACATTGAAACAGTTACGCGGCAATTTTTCCAATATCGAGCGCGCCGCCTCAGGGCTGATGCAGCGCGGACTCGGCGGATAGAAGTTAAACCCCAGCATATCGGCGCCGAACTCCAGCGCCTTTTCGGCATCGACGAGACTCGTGATACCGCAAACTTTGACTCTGACGTTCATACCAACTTGAAAGCAGCCCCGACGAAATCTGGAATCTGAAATTTGAGATTTGAAATTCCGAGCAATCGCAAGGACACACCTCGCTCGCCCCCCGCCGATGGTGGTATCTTCAACTGCGCAAGAGAGCGCTCAGCTTCTCCCCCGGCTGCGGCGCGCGCATCAACGATTCACCGATCAAAAAAACATGCACGCCCAATTTCTCGACGCGGCGAATCTGCTCTGGATTATCGATGCCGCTCTCGCACACCGCCGGCACTCCGGCAGGCAGACGCGGCACCAAACGCTCGGTGGTGCCGATATCGACGTTGAACGTCTTCAGATCGCGATTGTTGATGCCGATCAGCTGCGCGCCCGCTGCGCGCGCCGCCTCGAGTTCATCTTCGTTATGCACTTCGACGAGCACGTCCAGTCCAAGCTCGTTGGCCTGAACGCGCAGCTCGCCCATTAAATGGCCGTCGAGCATCGCCGCGATCAGCAAGATCGCATCGGCGCCGAAGCTTTTCGCTTCGGTCAATTGATAGGGGTCGAGCATAAAATCTTTGCGCAAAAGCGGGACCGAGACCGCGTCATGAATCTGCTCCAAGTAGTCCAAGCTGCCTTGAAAAAACTTTTCTTCGGTCAACACCGAAATCGCGCTGGCGCCGTGGCTCGCGTAGTCTTTGGCGATAGAGACCGGATCGAAATCTGCCCGAATCAACCCCTTCGACGGCGAGGCCCGTTTGATTTCGGCAATGATCCGCCGCGTCGTTCCCGTCAGGCTGCGCGCGAAGCCCCGAGTCGGCGCGGCAAACAAGCGCCGCGCGCGCAGTTTCTCCAGCGGCATCTCACGCTTGCGCTGGGCCACCGAGGCGCGCACGTGCTCGGTGATGTTGGCGAGAAATTCTGCCATGCCGGGTTAAGCTGCGTTGGTGAGCGCGACCAAGCGATCGAGCTTCTGGCGTGCTTTGCCGGAATCGATCGATTCGGCGGCCACGGCCATGCCGTCTTTGATGGTGGCGGCGCGGCCGGCGACGTAAAGCGCCGCGCCGCTGTTCAGCAAGATCACATCGCGCGTCGGCCCTTTGACGCCGTCCAGCACGCTCAGCACGATGCCGGCGCTTTGTTGGGCGCTGCCGCCATTGAGATCGCTCAACGGGCAGCGTTTGAGGCCAAATTCCTCCGGCTCGATGGTGTACTCTTTGACGGCGCCGTCGCGCAACTCGGCAACCTTGGTCGGTCCACAGAGAGAAATCTCATCCAAGCCTTCCATACCGTGCACCGCCATGGCGCGCGCGCTGCCAAGATTTTTCAGCACGTGGGCGACCAGGGCGACCAGCTCACCGCTGTAGAGTCCCAACAATTGATGGGTCGCCGTCGCCGGATTGGTCAACGGTCCCAAAAGGTTGAACACAGTGCGAATGCCGATATCGCGGCGCGGCTGCACGGCGTATTTCATCGCCTCGTGGAGCAGCGGCGCAAACAAAAAGCCAATGCCGATTTCGGCAATGCATTGCTCGACGCGCTCGCGCGGCGCGTCGACTTTGACGCCCAATGCGCCCAAAACATCGGCGCTGCCCGATTGGCTCGACACCGAACGATTGCCATGCTTGGCGACGTCGACGCCGGCGCCGGCGACGACGAAAGCGGCAGTGGTGGAAATATTAAACGTGCCCTTCTGATCGCCGCCCGTGCCGCAGGTATCGAGCACGGTTTTGCCGCCGACCTTGACCCGATGCGCTTTGGCGCGCATCACTTTGGCGGCGCCGGTAATCTCATCGACGGTTTCGCCCTTCATTCGCAAGGCGGTGAGAAACGACGCCACCTGCAACGGCGTTGCCTCGCCGGTCATGATCTGGTTCATGACATCGGTGGTTTCGGCCTCGGAAAGGTTGCGCCGATTGACCAGGTTTTCGATCGCTTCACGGATGTTCATAGCGGGGTGACCCAAGTTCCAAGCTCAAACGCCGGATCGGTCGTTGCAAGTTGTTGCAAGTGGAACTCTTAACTCTGCACGGGTTCATTTTGCCGTCGCGAAAGCTTCGGCGAAGTTCTCCTTGGTCTTTAGGCTTTCGCGCATTTTTTCCGCCTCTTCTTTGGAGCCGTATTTACCGACATTCACGCGGTACCAAAGCTTGCCCTTGTAGCGCACTTCGGTGAAGTAGGCGTTGTAGCCCTTATTCTTGAGCCGATCAACTACTTGCTTGGCCGACAGTTCGTCGGGATAGGCGTTGACTTGCACGCGCCAGCTCTTGCCGGCGTCCTTGCCTTCATTCTCCTCCGCCTTTGGCGAGTCGACGGGTGGCGTCTTCTCAATGGCTTTCTCTGCAGCTTTGGCGGCCAGCGTTTCTTTGGCCGGCGCCTTCTTTTCTTTGGTTTCCGCCTTTGCCGCAGCCTTGGGCTCCTTTGTCTCTTTGACCTCTTTGGTTTCTTTGGTCTCCTTGGCCTTGGCTTCGATGAGCGGCTGGGCTGCGGCGGTCTTGGTGTCACTTTCGTAGACGGTCTCTTCCTTCGGCGCGGCGACCGCTGGGGCGGCCGGAGCTGGCGCCGACGGTTTCACGGGTAGCTTGATCAGCGGTTCCTCGACCCGCAACATTTTGCGCGCTTCGATGCTCTTACCGACATACATGCCGAGAAAAAAGATCGCCGCCGAAGCCAGAGTGAAAGCACCACCCAGCAAGATCATCTGACTGCGACTGTAGTAAAACCGCTTGTCGCGTTCTTTGCGATTCTCTGCCATAGGCTTGTCCCTCTCCGCGTCTCGCTAACGTCAGCGCAGCGCCGACAGCGGCCCCGCCGCTGCCAAGCAATGGACCCTTCGGCGCCGCTGCCACGACTGCACCGGGAATCTCGTCCGTGAGTGATTTTCGATGATTAGCAAGTAGCGCAGCATTCGCTCACAAGGCTGGGCAGCGCGAAACTAACCCGCTTCACCCGTGAGAAACGTCAGCAAATACTGAAATTAATGAGAATTTTATAAAGGCTTCCGGGCCTCAAATCAACCGGCGCAGCAGCTAGTGGGATCGCAACAGCGCTTCATTTGCGCGCCATTTGCTCAAAGCGATCTTCGAGCTCGCCCAACGACGCCGCCAAAGCGTTGCCGGAATGTTCCACTGTCGTGCGCAGGTCGCGTTCGAGCCGGTCCATGCGCGCCGTCAGCTCAACTGTGGTGGCGTCATTTTTATCATGCAGCTTGCCCAGCTCCGCTTCTAGGAAAGTACGCAGCTGGCTAAACCGCGAGGCTTCGGCTTGGTCGGCCAGTTCGCGCTGCGCCTGCAACTGGCGCGCGTGACGGCGCCCTTCGAACATGACCGAAGATTGCAGATAGACGATGTAGATCAGAAACAGCAGCGTCAGTGCCGCGAACATGCCGAGCAAGATCAGACCGAGCGGTGCTTCAACGGCCGCAAACCCCAGCGACAGCGGCGTCGGCTGCATCACCGCGCTCCAATTGAGCGCGGCAAAGCCGGCCAGCAAAGCCAATAGCAAAACAATCAGCAACGTCCGCAGATACATGGTAGTCGGGTCGGTTCACAATCCGCGACTGAACGCTTCCCGCCTCGCTCCAAGCGCGGTTAGGGGACTCAGACGCCGCGCTTCTGCCCGGTTATGATGTCGTAGACGTTGCAAGCGATGCCGGTCGCTTCGTAGCCATCGGTGCCGGTCGCCTGGGCGATCGAAAACATTTGATAGGCCAGCGCGACAAACGGCATCGGCACTTCCATTTCGCGCGCCATGTCGAGGCCAAAGCCGACGTCCTTGGGCATCCACGACTTGCGCGGTTTGAACTTGCGGCTGGCAACTATTTCCATGATCCGGTCAATCGCCACAGAGTCCTGCTGGGAATTTTTCAAGATAGTGCGAAACGTCTCCTCGGTGAGCCCGCCCTTTTTCAGCCAGGAGCAGATCTCCGCCAGGCTCAAGTGCTGCACCGCTGCGAACATCGCCATGGCATTCTTCACCAACTTGGCGTTGCCGAGCTCGCCAACATGTAGGATTTTATTGCCCATGGCTTTAAACACGGGTTGCTGCTCATCGAACACCGACTTCGGTCCCGACAGCCAGAGTGACAAGGTGCCCGCCGCCGCCGCCTCTTCGACACCGCCGGCGGAACCATCGACCACGGTCCAACCTTTTTTGCTCAGCTCACCGCTAACGCCGACGATGGTTTTCTTGTCGATGCTGCTGAAATCGATCCAGGTTTTGGCGCCGCTCGCCGCTTCGTGCAAGCCGCCCTTGCCCAAACCGACGGCGCGCACCGCTTCATTGTAGGGCAGCATCGACAGCACCAACTCGCAGGACTCGGCCACCGCCTTGGGCGAATCTTTGAACTGCGCCCCTTGCCCTTCCAGCCCTTTGGCCTGCTCGCGGCGCAAATCGTTTACGACCAGACTGAAGCCCGCCTTGATCAAATTCGCCGCCATGCCGCTGCCCATGCCGCCCGTGCCGATAAATCCGAGTGTCTTCATGCTGCCTCCTTTAGGAAATTGCAGAGTCAATCCACCAATCGCACGCCGTTCGGCCACACGACCAAGACAACCGTATCGCCGATCGCACGCGGCGTATGCACCGATTTGGGATCTAGAAATACCAAATCGCCGCTTTCGAAAGTGCCGGTTTCATCGGCGATTTTTCCTTTGAGCACGAGGTAAAACTCGCCGCCAAGATGCTCGTGCTTCAGAAAAGCTTCCGGCGACGCATCGGCGCGCACGCGATAGAGCACCATCTCACGGCTTCGCGAGCGCACCAGCCGCGCCATCGACAAGCCATTGCCGAAGTCGCGCCACTGCAGGTTGTCCAAAGCTGCCTCGTTGAGCTCAAGACGCAAGATGTCATTGAGCGAGCGACGCAGTGCTGTTGTCGATGGCCCGTCCACGGGGCCTAGATATCACGAGCGTGGGACGAACTAAAGTATGTTATCAGTCGAAGGGTTCCGAAGCATTTTTTTCAGCAGCTCTCTATGCATCAGTCATTTAGCCGCGTTGACTCTTCTGAAAAAGCCGGATTTTTCCAACGCCTCGACAAACGAATTATCGTAGAAATCCTTCGGCAGCGCTTTCACCGCCTGGGGGTATTCCCTGTCGTCAAGGTAATTCAACCAATTGGTCAACTGTTCAGGGCGTAGCGCCAACTCGGCCACCCATTAAGGAGCGTAGAAGTTATAGGTATCGTCGATGATTTTTGAGTCTTCCGTCTGGGTAACCCAAGTCGGCGCGCAGCGGTTAAATTCTCCGCGCGCCTCCACATTTCGGTTTTCGCCCGCTAACGCGCCACGGGTCGCTTGTAACGGCAACAGCACGGATTTATAAATCAGCCTGCGAAAGGACCGATCATGAGCTACAAAGACGTCCGCGGGTGGATCGAAAAAGTACAGGCGATGGGCGAGTTGCAAGTCGTCGAAGGCGCCGACTGGAATCTCGAGATTGGCACACTCTGCGTGCTCGCTTCCAAGCACAAAGAGAACAGCCCGGCGCTCCTGTTCGACAAGATCAAGGACTACCCTGCGGGCTATCGCATTCTCGTCGGCTTTTTCGAAAGCTTGAAGCGTTCCGCGCTGACGCTGAATTTACCCGGGGATATCACCCGCGAGCGATTCATTCGCGCCTGCCGCGATCGGCTCGCCAAACAGCCGGCGATTCCGCCCGTGACCGTGAAATCAGGACCGATATTGGAGAATATCTTCACCGGCGATGACATCGATTTATTCAAGTTTCCCGTGCCCTTTTGGCACGAGCAGGACGGCGGGCGTTACCTCGGCACCGGCCATGCAGTGATCACCCGAGACCCAGACGATGGCTGGGTCAACGTCGGCTGCTATCGCGTCATGGTGCACGATAGAAACTCGATGGGCATGAATATCTCCCCCGGCAAACATGGCCGCATGCATCGGCAGAAGTACTTCGACCGCGGCCAACCCTGTCCCGTGGTCATCTGCTTTGGTATCGATCCGCTCCTGCACATGATCGCGACGCGGCCGGAGCCCTACGGCAAGTGCGAATACGACGCCGTCGGCGGCATCAAGGGCGAGCCGATGGAAGTGATTAACGGTGAATACACCGGCTTGCCGATTCCCGCCTACGCGGAAATTGCCATCGAGGGTGAGTTTCTGCCGGACCAAGGTAAAGAAGAAGGGCCTTTCAGTGAGTGGACAGGCTACTACGCCAGCGGCGAAAAGCTCGAGCCGCTCATCAAAGCGCACCGGCTCTACCACCGCAACGACCCGATCATCACGGCGTCGCCTGAGTATCGCCCGACCGCGCGCGCCGAGCATTGCTACGAATTACTCCGCGCCGCCTATATTCATGACCAAGTCGAAAAAGCCGGCGTGCCGGATATCAAAGCGGTGGCAAGTTACTTTCGCCGTTTCATGACCGTGCTGGCGATCCGCCAGCGCTACCCCGGCCACGCGCGCCAAGCCGGGCTGGTCGCGAGCCAATGTCAAGGCGCCGCTTACCTCGGCCGCTACGTCGTCGTAGTCGACGACGATATCGACGCCTACGACATTAACGATGTCCTCTGGGCCATGTGCAGCCGCGCCGACCCAGTGGACGCCGCGGAAATTCTCCGCCGCTGCTGGAGCGGCCCCCTCGATCCGATCATTCCGCGCGAGCGCAAGGGCTTCAGCTCGCGCATGATCATCGACGCCTGCCGGCCCTTTGAGTGGCGCGATAAGTTCCCGCCCGCGGCCTACATTACTCCCGAGCGCCAGCAAGCGGTGCTGCAGAAATGGCAGAAACAACTGTTTAGCTAGCTTCTCAACCTTTCTCCCAAGGCGAGCGTCTAAAGGAAAGGAAGGATGCGATCATGAAAACAAACCGAACTTGGCTTTTAACGCCGTTGTTGACCCTCGCCTTGTACGGATTGGCGGTTTCGGCGGAATCGGCGGCCACCAAGACCGCACCGGCTCCATCCTCCGAGACCAAAGAGGCGCCCCGAAAAACCAAAAAACCGACGGCGCTGAGATTTCGCGGTCAGATCACTGCCCTCGACGCTAAGACCGGGACACTATCCGTCAAGAGCGATGTCAGCGAAAAGAATTTTTCAACCCAAGATTCGGCCAAAGAATCGATCGCCAGGATGACCGTCGGCGACCGCGTGAAGGTCACCTACACCGACAAAGAAGGCAAGCTTTTCGCCAGCTCGGTGCGCCGGCTAAAAGTGAAAAACGCCAATACTACCACCAAGAATAACCAGACCGAGACCAAATCCGATAAAGAAGCCACCGCGCCAAGCAAAACTCCGACAAAGGACACCAAGGCAGCCGCCAAGTAGCTGGCGGTCGCTCGCAGTCAGCGGCGGCTCGCCATTCACTTCGTTTTTTGGGCCAAAAAAAAAGAAGGCCCGGATCTTTCGACCCGGGCCTGCCAGCCTTCCGAGGGTGTCGGACCCTGTTGCAAGTGTGAAGGCTGACGCGTTACCGGTTTAGCGGCGTGTTAATTTGCCGCCTCCGGAAGCTGTTGAATTTTCTTTGCACGATTGGCGTAGGCACGCAGTCCGATCAGACCCAAGCCTATCAGAATCATCGCGCTCGGCTCTGGCGTCTGCGGCGGATTACGGGTCGGACCGATGTCCGCGGTCAGGTTGCGAATCTTAAAGTATTCGTCAGCATCGCTGTTGCTATGGTCGGCGCCAATGATTAGGTACTGACCGCTGTAATCGCACGTGTTGATGGACGCAGTTCGATTCGCTTCAGAACCGGAGTTTCCCGACGTGCACTGCGCGAAGCCGTTGGTTGCCAGATTGGCATACGAGAGACCGGTGAAGTCGGCGAAGGACTTCCCGTTACCGCCGATCCAAACGTCAATGTCCGTGTCGCCGTTGAAGCACAAAAAGAGAAAACAATTGTAGGGAATCGAATCGAGGAACGCGCTGACCGGAATGAAGTTGGTGCCGGAGAACTGAAAAACAATGAGATCGTCCTTGCCGCTATTGTCAACCGCATGCTGCGGCGCGGAGAGATTTTCTACGCCCAAACCCGCGCCCGAAAATAGACCGAGATGGCCGGCCTGAAAGAGCCCGGTGCCATTGTTGTTAGCAGTTTGAAAAGCTCGCACCGTGACCGTTTCGCCTCCTGCCGTGAAAGTTCTCTCAGTGCTGTTGCCAGAACAAGTCGTCGCTGCGACGGTACATCTGAAATCCCACGTGATCGCCTCCGTATCCGTCGGTGCCGTTATCGCCATAGTCGTTGCAAAGGCGGCCGCCCACATTGTCAATCTGCCGAGTCTCCTCAGGTTAAACATTTGCCTTTTTCTCCTCCTAAATTTTTTCTCTCGGTGTGTGCCGCGCGATGTGAATCGACACATTGAGCAACGGCCATGCCAGCGCCAGCGCGACGCGGCATCCGCTCACCGAGCGGGAGAAAATATCCAATGGGCGTCAGGAGATACCGCAGGTACCCAGCTAACTTGGTGCTGTCACCTTGCGAATCGGCAACATCGATGAAGTTGCGGAGATAGCGCCCGAAGATCTCGATAGCTCGCTGTCAAGTCGGTATCTACTCAAGTGGTTGTCAGCCGGCGATCGATCGAACGACTTAGCAAAAACGGAGTTCCCCGTCTATCGAAGGAAGTCTTTGGGAATAACTACTGCTAGGCAGAAATGAACCTAAGGAAGATTCTCGTCGCTGTACTGCGCCAAGTTGCATGAGTGACCCTCCGGGATGTTGTGTTTTCATAATCGGGCATTTCACGGTTGAAGTCCAGAAGTTGCGACAAAAATGCATTAACTTTTTACAGCGAGCAGGTTTAGGCGTACCCGCGGTAGATGCCATCGAACTTGGCGATCTTAAAACGCACCATATGCGCCGCCGCCCCGCGCACCAATTGCTTCTGATGCTCGGTGTTGGCGTGCTTGGCGATGACGTCACTGGCCATTTGGGTATGTTCCTGATCGGCGACGGCGTGCACGGTGAAAAATTGAATCTGCTTATCGGTCAAGCCGTAGTGCTTGCGCAGCGCGTCGATATGCTCCTCGGAGTAGCGGCACACCATGGTCTCGTTGACCAAGGCCGAGGCGCGGTTCTCGGAAGCCGAGCCCAGCAACATGCCATGAATCGTTTTGCTGGTATGCGCCAGACACTCGAAGATCGGCGTCGCCTTGTCGAAATCGGCTTCTTCGAGGCCGATGGCAAGGCCGAATTTCTTGGCTAAATCCGGGTGGTACTGCTCTTCGTTCAGTTGATAAAGAAAATATTTAAACAGATCGGGATCGTGACCGTTCTTGACCATGCACAGGGCAAACCCTTTGAGCAGCGCGTGGTTGTGCAAGTAATGTTGCAACGACCAGCCTTGCAGGACTTTGAGCGACAGCTTGCCCGCCCGCAGCTGGGTGAAATAGGGCAGCTCCATCAATTTGTCGACGCCCGGTTGTATAATCTCTTTGATCACGGAATCAACGAATGCCTGTGTCGCCACAACCGGTTCCCTTCCCTCTATTTTCTTTCTCTCAGCACTTCATCGATGAGTGCATAGTCCATCACCTTGGCCGCCGGCACCTGCGTCGGGATCAGCTGCGCCGCAAAGGCTTGGTCGTAAATGTCTTGCAATTCTTTGATCGGAATTTTGCCATCCGCAGTCAGCCCGTTTTGCCATAGCCGATAGGAGTCCTCGGCGACCTTCGCGGTAATTTTCCATTTGTTCTGAATGTAGTTGACCATCCAATTTTTTTCGCGGCGGTTGAACTCCATCGCTTCCAGCGTCGCGCGCAGCACGGCTTTGACCCCGGCCGGATCCTTTTTCAACTTGGTTTCATGGGCGGCAATACCACCGGAGGCCGAGCGCAGATTAAACTCGGGCGCGCTGGCGACCTCGCGATAACCTTTTTGCACCATCACGACATTGTGCGGCAAGGACAACACCGCGGCGGCCACGTTGCCGCCCGCGAGGGCTTGCACGTTGTTCGACACCGAGCCGGTTTGAATATAGGTGACTTGATCCGGGTTGACGCCTTTGCGTTTGATCAGATCGCGAGCGACGATGTCTTGCAACGTTGCCAAGCGGTCGACCGCGACGGTCTTGCCGACAAGATCTTCGACGCGGCGAATGTCAGGGTTGCCGATAATCCAGAACAAAGTCCGATCATGGGTGACGAAGATGCCTTTGAAAGGCAGACCGCGCGCAGCCGCCACCAAGGGCCCGGTGATGCCGGTGAGAAAATCAATCTCGCCCGCAATGAGCGCGGAAGTCTGCACCGCGCCGGAGAGCTGAACCATTTCGACGTCGAGCCCATGCTTCTTATAAATGCCAGCGTCCTTAGCAACGAAGAACGTCAAAAAGGTCAGGCTGAAAGCCGGGTAGCCCATGCGCACTTTTTTTAGCTCTTGGGCGTGGCTGACAGAGAGCGATAGCACCAGGCTGATGACTACTAGCACTAAGCGACGCGGCACGTTGACTCCTTGCCAGAAAAAGGCCGGAAGCCACTCACCAAGAAACCCAGGAAGTTCGAAGGTTATCGTTACTCGATCCGCTTAACTTCGTGAATCTTCGTGAATCACTTCGAGGTGAGTGACTTTTCTGCGGGACCTGTTGGTATTTATTGTTCACTGAAAAATTTTTCGAAACTCTTTACGCTTCTCCGCCATCTGATTGGCGTCGGGCTCGTCCATCTCGACGAAATTGATTTTGTCGGCATCGGCTAGCGGCGGAAAAATACCCTTGCGTGTGACGAATTCACCGAACTTGGCCATCACCTTCAAACTTTCGTCGCTGTAAAAATAATCGAGAAACGCCTTGGCCGCATTGGGCCGGGCGGCGCGGCTGCTCATGGTGATCGCATGGCCATGGCTCAACATCTTATCTTGGCGCACGTAGTCGAGCGGCGCGCCTTTTTGGCCGAAGCTGATAACATATTTCAAATAGGTGATTGCGATCGGCGTTTCGCCGCTGGTCACCCGTTCCGCCGCCGGCAATACACCTTCGACGATCACCGGCTTGGTCGCGCCAAGATCACGCAAGAACTTCTCGGCCCGATCCTTGCCCATCAGTTTGTACAAACTCATCGGCCACATCACCGCCACCGCGCCGCGCGACGGATCGGGAAAGGCGACCTTGCCGCGATACTCTGGCTTTAGTAGGTCCTCCAGCGTTCTCGGCGCTCTATCGGGAGTGACAATGCTCTTGTTGTAGACGATGCCAACCACCGACGTGCGGTAGCTCGGCCCTAGTAGCGGATGCTGCTGATCGGCGGGAAAGTTTTTCGCCATCGGCGAATCATATTTCGCCAGCGCTCCTTCGGCGAGCAAGATCTCCATCGGCCCGGCATTGTTCAACACCAGATCGTAGTTGACCTTGTTGGCCTTCTTTTCGCTCGAGGCCCGTTCGAGCACCGTGGCGCCCGCCGCGCGCCAATAGTCGACTTTGATGCCGGTTTTCTTCTCGAAGCCTTGCTGGATGCCTTCGAATATATCGGTCTCCATGGAACCGTAGACGACGACTTTGCCTTCTTTCTTTCCCTCGGCGACAAGCCTGGCGTCCTGGCCGAAAGCCGTTGTCACGAAAACTAACAGAAGAACTGGCATCGACGTGCGCATCAAGCGCGCCCCATTTCCGCTTTCCGCTTTCATAATTCCGCGTTTGTTTCCTACGCTCCTAGCTCGACCGAGGTCACAAACGGCAGGCCGCTTGCCACCGTGCGCGCGCCGCCGTCGTCGACGTAGAGCAATGTTCCATCCGAGGTGCCGGCGATCATACCCTTGCCGTCGGGAGATTCGCACAGATGCATGACCCCGCCATTTAAATTATCGACCACCGTGTCCCAGGTTCTTCCCTTGTCGCTGCTGCGCAGGATCGCCGACATGGCGCCTTCTTCGCGAATCCAGAGATTTGGCCTCCCGCGTGCCGCGCCGACGTAGACCGTGCCGTCTTTATCTTCCGCCACCGAAATACCGTAGTCGTGCTGCTTGGGCGAGATATTTTCCCAATGGCCGGCGCGATCCGGACTGTGAAAACAGGCCTCGCCGCAGGCGAGAAACACATTGCCGCTATGCTGCCTCGAAGCGAGGATCTCGTGGATGTCCATGTCGGTGAGTCCTTCGTTGCACGGCTCCCAACCACGGCCGCCGTCGTCGCTTAGCACCATGCCGCCGACTTCAATGCCGGCGTAGAGGCGATTCTTGTTGCCGGGCTCGTAGGCGAGATAGCGCGTGCGCGATTGCAATTCTGGACTGGGCGGAAAGTTCGCGCCGGCGCTGTGCAAGCGCACGCCTTCGAGCTCTTCCCAGCCGCCGTTTTTGCTGCGCCACACCGCCGACGGAATCGTACCGACCATCACTCCGCCATTTAACGCCAACGCAGAGTAAAGAAACATCTTGGGAACTTGCGGATCGGCGCGCAGCCAATGGGCGCCAGCATCCTTGGTGTAGAACAGCCCCGAGTGCTCGGTGCCGGCGTAAATCGTTTTTGGATCCGCTTCATCCACCGACATACAGGTAAGCGTCCAGTAAGACAGGTCGCGCTTGGTCTGGGTGAACTCTTTGCCTTTTTGCTCGAAGCGATACCAGCCGGAAAATGTCGCGACATGGAGTGCTTTCTTGCCGTTTGTTTCGCTCATGGGAATCTCCTTTGGCAATGCGCCGAGAGAAATTTGACACAGTTCTAACGCGACTGGGGTAGGGTTGGCAAATGCAAGCTAGACATGGGGCAACAGGCACGAGGCAACAGTTCGAAACAAAAACGGATCCGGTACAACGCTCAGAGGTAGACGAACTACTGCCGAAACGCCCGCGGGCAAAATCAGCGCGGCCGTTGGCCGCCTTGGAGCAGGCCATCAACGTAGAGAATCGCTTCATCGATGCAGAGTTGAAAGCGGCGCGTGCTCGACGGATCGGCCCGTACGCTGCCGCGCGCCGCTCTCAATAGATCGAGGATCTCTTCCGACGCCAGCGCCACGCTGCCGTCGAGCGCGGATTGCCAGACTTCCTCCACCGGATCGTTTAGGGCTTCGGCAATAAAGCCCAGCGTTTCGGGCTCGCGCCTCTCCCAAGCGATGCGCACGAGAAACGCGCGGCACTCGGCGTCGTCTTCGCGGCGATAAACACCGATCAAAGCCGGCAACAGCTCGTCAGCGAATTCCAACAAAGCACCGAGCGCCGCGTCGTCATCGCCAGCGCGAAATAGGTCCAAGGCGCTGAGAATGCGTTCTTCCATGGTAATTAACGTTGCCAAATACTGATCAACTCTTGCGAGTCGACAACATCCGCGAATTTCTCGATCCGTTTCAACGCCGCATTGTGCCCCTCTTCAGTGTAAGTGCCCACGCAGTCGCGCACAACCACCATCAGGTGGCCGCGATTGTGGCCGTCGCGCACGGTCATCTCGACACCGCCGTCGGTGGTGCAGCCGATCATCACGACCGTAGTCGCAACTACATTGTGCATAATGGTTTCAAACTCGTTGCCGACGAACATGCTCGGCCGGCGTTTGTCGATGACAATATCATCCGGCGCCGGCTTGAACGGCTCCATGATTTCCCAGTTTTTGCTGCCTCTCAGTCTGCGCGGCTTCAACTTACTCGGGTGATCGACTTTTTCATTGATCATCGCTCGGCGAATCCACGTCACCGCTTCTTCTTTCCAAAGAAACGGCGTCTGGCGCGTGTAGACGGTTTTGATGCCGGCGTTGGCAGCGGCCGCAATCAAGGGCGGCGCGTTGCGGATCAGCGCATCTTTGTTGAAAGAGCCGCCGGCTTGGTCGTTCTGCATGTCCCAGACCAGCAAAACCGTGCGGCGGGGATCAGCGATCTCTCTTAACTCCGTGGGGATTTGGCGGCCTTCAAATTCCAGCATAGGTTTGCTCACTTTTCCTAACTGTCGCAGTTCTACAGGTGACCGGCGAACTTTTGCAAGCGCGGCTCATCCGGCAATCGTGCCTGAATCTTAATGCGGCTCAGCGTGCTGTGGCAATCCGCACCGGCGTGCTGACGCCGAGAAATGCCTGATAGTTGATCGTTACGGGCGCAATGTCCGGCAACCATCTTGCGATGGCAGACAAGCTCGATGAGGCTGCCCAGAGTCCTAAGAATCATGAGCGCGTTTGCTGCGCTTCTTTTTAGTCCCATCGTCGCAGGCGCCACCCAACTCACCTTCGAGCAGATTCGCTCGGGCGGCGTGGTTTATTCGGCGTTTAACGACGGCGTGGTGCCGCAGGACTACGGCGACCGCGTCACTGGGCTGACCCAGAATGTTCCAGGCGGCGTTTTCACCTACGGCAACTTGGGCGAGGGCTTTACCCCCAACATAGAAATAAGTTATGGGCCCTACCCGGAATCGGCCAGCGTGTGGTGGGACACCTTCGGCGATTTGAGCCATGTTCTGTGGAACAACGTCAGAGCCTCGTTTCAGATCACGCTGGTTGCCGATCCAGGTTATCTTGCACAACTACACGGTTTCGATCTTGCGGGATGGCCCAACTCTGATTACAGCATTGGCGGAATTGAGATCCTCGACGGCAACGGGAGTCTACTCTTCTCACAGGCCAACGTTCACGTCGAAGGCGACCTCAACGGGCCGCGCCACAGCCATTTTGAATTTGCCGAGCTACGCGCCGAGACGTTGCTTATTCACATCGACGCGACCAACTTGTACTCTTATTACTTAAACATTGGCTTCGACAACCTCCGCTTCAGTCAGCTTCGCGCCGGACCTAACCCCGCACCGGAGCGCACGCCTGAGCCCAACGCAGCAATACTCTTCTCCGTGGCTTTGCTTGTCGCGAAATTCGGCCGGCGGCGAAGAAGCTAATTCGTCTCTTTTCGAAATCCCACACCCCATTTCCGTTCTTGCAGTGGTGCGTTGTCTGTGCGATAGGAAACCCATCCTAAAATCGCGAGGCAACTCATGGCATTCACGGCAAAACCGGTGGAAAATCTTTTGCGCGCCAAATCGGTCGCAATTATCGGCGCATCGCAGCGCGGCGCCTGGCCGCTGGGCATTTATCGCAATCTCAAAGGCGCGCAATATCCCGGCGGGGTTTATCTCATCAACCCCAATTATCAAGAACTCTACGGTGACAAATGTTATCCGAATCTTGCCGCCTGCCCTGAAGTTCCCGATGAATTGTTGATCCTGATTCCCACCCGCGCCGTGCAAGGCGTGCTCGAAGAAGCCGCCAAGTTAGGCACGCGCTCGGCGACGATCTACACCGCCGGCTTCGGTGAAGGCGACGATGCCAAAGGCAGAGAGCGAGCGCAGCAGATGCGCGAGCTGTGCGACAAAACCGGCATGGTGATCTGCGGCCCCAACTGCATGGGTTCCTACTCTGTCGGCGAAGGACTCTGGACTTTTCCTACGGTCACACCATTGCTCAAGAAAGGCCCCGTCGGCTTGATCTTTCAGAGCGGCGGCTCGCTGGGCAACTGGATCAAAGGCGCCACCGAGCGTGGCATCGGTTTTACCTACGCGATCTCCAGCGGCAACGAAGTCAGCTTGGACCTCGTCGACTATCTCTCGTTCCTCGTCGATGATCCCGACACCAAAATGATCACGCTGATGATCGAAGGCATACGCCGCCCGGCTGAATTCATGGAAGTTGCCGAGCGAGCATTGCAAAAAGGCAAACCGATTCTCGCCGTCAAGCTCGGCCGCTCGGAGATGGGCAAGCGTCAGGCAATCTCGCACACCGGCTCGCTCGCCGGCGCCAACGAAGTGTTCGACGCCATGAGCAAACGCTACGGCATTGTCGTCTGCCCAACGCTGGAAGACATGACCGAGATCACGCTGGCGTTCATGCTCGGACGTTTCCCCAAAGGCAGCCGCGCCGCCATTGTCGTCAACTCCGGCGGCATGAAAGGTTTGATCTGCGACCACTGCGACGAGCTGAATACCAACTTGGCGCAATTGAGCGACGCCACCAAAGAAGCGGTGCGGCCGTTGATTCCGCCGGAGTTGGCAGTGGAGAATCCGTTGGAATGCGGTGTCGCCGGCTTCGGCGATGAAGCGGGCTTCATCAACATCGTAAAGTTGCACGCAGCGGACAACGGCGTTGATCTGATGGCGATCCACGGCGAGCTGCCGCGCGGCCAGACGCGCAGCGCCGATCTTTTCAAAAGCGTTCTCGAAGCGACCGACAAACCGGTGCTCGCCTTCGGCCGCTCGACCTACAGCTGCACCGACGAAAGCCGAGCGTTTCAAGAAGATGCCAAGATGCCCTTCCTCCAAGCGATCAAGCCAACGCTGCGCGCGTTAGCAGGCTTAGGCTTGTACGGCGAGCGCAAGCTCGCCGGCGTGCCAAAGCTCCCCGCAGCGAACGGCAACGTCGCCGATCTGGCCGGGGAGGGCATCAACAAGCTGCTGCAAAGCAAAGCCATTGGTCTGCCCAAACAGAAAGTGGTCAATGCTCCGGGTGACGCGGCGGCAATGGCGAAAGAAATCGGCTTTCCAGTGGCGCTAAAACTAATCGCTGCCGAGCTCGTGCACAAGACCGAAGCCGGCGGCGTAGTCTTGGGCCTCAAGAGCGAAGCGGACGTCCGCGCCGAAGGCGAAGAGCTCTTGGCGAAAGTTCCCAACGACAGAGGACAACTTCTAGTTCAGGAAATGGTCCAAGGCCCCGAAGTGCTGATCGGCGCCCGCACCGACCCACAATACGGACCATTCTTGATGGTCGGCCTGGGCGGCATCTTCGTCGAAGTCCTAAAAGATGTATCGATTCGCTTGCTCCCCGTCGACGAGAAAGAAGCGCGCGCCATGCTCAAAGAACTGCGCGGCTACAAAGTCCTCGAAGGCGTGCGCGGCCAAGCGCCGCGCGATGTCGACGCGTTGGTTAAAGCGATGGTCGGCCTGTCGCAAATCTTCGCCGCCCATCGCAACACGCTTTCAGACATCGAGATCAACCCGATCATGGTGCGCGAGCAGGGCAAAGGTGTGGCGGCGGTGGATGTGCGCTTGGTGCGAATGTAGCGATTGGCATAGCCGCAAAAAACTCAAAAAAGCAACTCGGAGTAGGGGCGCGATTTATCGCGCCCGCCGAAAATATGGCCAGGGGGCAATCGATGCGAAGAGCAGCGATGGCAGCAATTGCGGCATCTGGATTGGCGCTGACGGCCGCTACTGCCGAAGAGACGCCTACCCGGCAGTACGCGCCCGCGGACAGCACATTCTCAATCATCGCCGTGGAGAAGGACACGGGCCTGCTCGGCCTCGGCGTGCAGTCCAAGGCGCTGTCGATCGGCAACCGGGTGGTCACCGGCAAAGGCGGCGTTGCGATTGTCGCGCATCAGTCGTCCTCCAACCCGATGTACGGCAAGCTCGTCATCGACGGCATCGAGCGCGGCATGACGCCGCAGCAGGCGCTCGAGTTCGCGCTGCGCGCCGACAAGGAGCCCGACCGCCGCCAGGTCGCCGTCATCGACATCCAGGGCCGCAGCGCCGCGTGGTCGAGCAAGACGATCCCCGACTGGACCGGCCACAAGTGCACGCCGACCTACTGCGTGCAGGGCAACACGCTGGCCAATGGCAACGTGATCGAGGAGATGGGCAAGGCTTTCGAGGCCGCCAAGGGTCCCTTGGCAGAGCGCCTTTTGGCTGCCCTTGATGCCGGCCAGGTTGCAGGCGGCGACCGCCGTGGCATGCAGGGCGCGATGCTCAAGATCGTCAAGCCACTGGTGCGCGCCGACTACGACGACACGCTGCTCGACATCCGCGTCGACGACCACAAGCAGCCGCTGGTCGAGCTGCGTCGCATCCTGGGTGTCACGCGTGGCTTCGAAATGATTGGCCGGATCGGCCCGCTGATCGAGAAGAACGATCTCACCGGCGCCATGGCGCTCGCCGAGAGCGCACTCAAGGCCTCGCCCGAGGACGATTTGGCGCTGGTGGCCATGGCCGACATCAGCCTGCGCCAGGGCAACAAGGCGGCGGCATTGAAAGCGCTCGAGCGCGCCATCGCCTCCAACCCCGCGCAGAAGGGCCAGTTAAAGCGCAACAAATCCTTTGCCGCGCTCTATGACGACGCCGAGTTCCAGCGCCGCACCAAGTGACTTGAATCCACGACTCTCCACTCACCAGGATCCAAATCCCCTCGACGGCATCGCTGGCCCTTCCTAAAACGGGCGACCACAGAGGGGTCGCCCCTACATCACTTGAATGACGCTAGCGAGTCACGAGCCGATTCGGCAACTCATCTTTATCATCGGCTTGACGCGGGAAGTGCGCCGAGAGAATCTCGCCGCAGCGCTCGATCGCCTTGCAGAAAGCATCGCAGGCCTGGCCGCTCTTGATGCCCGCGGTAAGGATGTGGACGATTTCATCCCAAGTGCCGGCGGCGACTTTTTGGTTGATGCCGCGGTCGGCGAGGATTTCGACACGGTGTTCAAGCAGGGAGACGAGAATTAAGATACCGGTGTGCTCGCGGGTGAAGTGCAGCCCCTGTTCAGTAAACGCGGCGAGCGAGAGCATGTGCACGGCTTCGCTCGATCGCACCCGCGAGATGACCATGCGCTTGACCCAGCCGGTGCGGCCGATGAGAAAGCCTAACAACGCACCCAACACCGGCCACAACTGGAAGTAGTGCGATTCCCAAGGGTCGCCCCAGAACCATTCGATGACCATGCCGAGGAAAAGCCCGCAGACAAGGCCCAGCAGCTCGACCTCGGTGTAGCGCGCCGAGGCGGTCGTGATCATCGGCACAATTTCCCCGGCAGTCTTCCCTTCCGCGGCGACGACCGCTTGGCGAATGCGCTCTTTCTCTGGTTCGGTGAAGAACGTTTCTGCTTTCATGATCATCACCAGCTGTCAGAGGAGCCACCGCCACCAAAGCTACCGCCACCGCCGCTAAAGCTATCGCCGCCACCGCCACCGCCAAAACCACCTCCGCCGCCCCAACCCGACGGACCGCCAAAGATGATCGGCCCACCGCCGTAGCGCCGGCCGCGTGTCGACCAGACATTGCTCCGTTGGCGATTGCGTGCCGCGGCCACTGCGAAAATGGCAAAGACCGCAAAACAGATCGCCAGCATCACCAAGAAATTGATATCCGAACTCTGCTTTGCCGGTTGCCGTCGCGCCCCTTCTGGCAGTGGTTCTTTGCGCAGGACCTTCTGCACCGCGTCGATGCCAGCGACGATGCCGCCACCGTAATCGCCGCCACGGAAGCGCGGCACGATAAAGCTACTGGTGATCCGTTTGGCGATGGCATCGGGCAGCACGCCTTCGAGGCCGTAGCCCACTTCCAAACGCAAGCGGCGATCTTTGACGGCGACGACCAGAATGGCGCCGTTGTCGAAACCCTTTCTGCCGATCTTCCAATTTTCCGCGACGCGAATGCTGAAGCCTTCGATATCTTCGCCATCGAGCGTCGGCACTGTCAGCACGGCCACTTGATGGCCAGTGTCGCGCTCCAGTTGCGCAAGTTGAGATTCCAACGATTGCACTTGGCCCGCGCTCATGACGCCGGCGTAATCGTTGACCCTTCCGCGCAGCGCCGGCACGTCGAGCGCGTGCGCCCATGCCGCCGCCAAAACGAGAAAAAGGAAGGCCAGCGAAACGAATCGATGCTGGTTCAGCATCATACCGCCCGGCCTTCCCGTTTCTCGAAAACTATGAGTGCCAGTTGCGAGCGTAAACTAACCGTGCCTTAGAACTTCACCGGTGGCGGCTTCTGTGCTCCTTCGTCGGCACTGAAGTTTTCGCGCACCTTCATGCCGAGCAGGTATTGGGCGGTGAGGTTGGTTGGGAAAAAGCGCACCTTCTTATTGAATTCCGCAACGGTCTTTGTATAGCGGCCGCGCGCCACCGCAATGCGGTTTTCCGTGCCTTCGAGCTGCACCTGAAGATCGCGAAAGGCTTGCGTCGCTTTCAAATCGGGATACTGCTCGGCGACTACCAGCAGCCGCGACAGCGCGCCGGAGAGGTTGCGCTGCGCATCTTCGAACTTCTTGAACATTCCCGGGTCGCTCAACGCCTGGGCGTCGAGCTTCACTGAGGTTGCCTGGCTGCGCGCTTCGATCACCTTTTGCAATGTGTCCTGCTCGAACTTGCCGGCGCCTTTGACCGTTTCAACCAAGTTGGGAATCAAATCGGCACGACGTTGGTATTGATTCTGGACTTCCGACCACGCGCCCTTCACTTCCTCGTCGAGGCCCTGCAGTTCGTTGTAACCGCAGCCCGAAATCAGAAACAAACCCAGCACCACAGCCAAAGTCGACAATGAAATAATTCTCATGGAACCTCCCCCCCGCTTGTAAGCTTTCCCCTTCTATCCCACTCACTCTTGGCATGTAAAGCAAGCATTGGGAATAATTTGGCAAGAGAACCCGCGTAGAAAGGCGCAACCCCGGCGCTATCAAGGGTCATTGATTGCCGGTCAACCAGTTTGTGTTGCCGAACAGCATTGCCAGCCGCTCGCGCACCGCGATTGGCAGCGCCGGCCGACACAGCGACTCGACATTGGCTTTGAGATGCGCTGGATTGCCGGTGCCAGTCAAGACCACATCGACACCCGGCTCATGCCGGCAGAAACGATAGGCCGCGTCCTGGACCGAAACCGCACCGCCCTCTTGGATGACAAAGTCGAGCGGATCGTCGGGATTGATCGCATCCTTGGCGAGCGCGCCTTTCTCGATCAGTTCACCACAAAGTTTTTTCAGCCGCTCCGGCTGGCTCAGCGCGCGGCGCAAAGCATAGCTGATCAACGTGCCTACGCCGTTTGTCTTCGTCAGCGGGAAAACATTGTCGCGCGCGCAGGGATTCAAAAGATTGAACCCCACCATGACTACGTCCCATACCCCGTCGCGCACAGCGCGCTCGGCCATGGCGTGCGTCGAATCTTGGACAAACCGCTCGGTGATGCCGACAAAGCGAATTTTTCCCTCGTCGCGCAGCTTGAGCATGGTCGGTAGATGGCGGTTTAGCGCGTTCTCATAATCCTTCGGCTCGGCGCCATGCACGTGATAGACGTCGACATAGTCCGTGCCGAGGGTTTTCAAGCTCTGCTCGACGGCGCGGCGAATTTCCCCCGCGGGATCGGGGTGATCTTCGGTCCCAAGATTTTTCTTGGTGGGAATAACCACACCATCGCGGCGCACACCGGCGATTGCCTTGCCGACCACACCTTCGGTGCCGTACCACTCGGCGGTGTCGAAAAAATTGATGCCGAGATCGAGCGCGCCGCGCACATGGGCAATCACATAGCTTTCCGGATTGCTCTGATCCTTCAGCCCGGCCAAGCCCAACCGGCTCGGGCCGCCGCAGCCGAGCCCTGCGACGCTGACTTTAAGGCCGGTGCGGCCAAGGGTGGTGTATTGCATAGGTTCTTTTGCGCTTTTTGCGTCTTTTGCGGCCAACTCTCCTGCTTCAATTACTTCAGCCCTTCCCCCACCTTCCGTGCAAAGCTGAAATCGAAGATCCGCTCAGGCGCAACCTGCGGTGGCGGCTTAGCCCGCTGGGCGGCGGTGTTGATCATTTCGCGTTGCAGCTTCTCGTCGACGGTGCCGGATGCAAGGTAACCTTGCGTCGCCGCATCGAGGGCACGCTCGGCGAAGCGCTCGCGTTCCTTACCGAGCTCGACGCAATTGCGCTTGGTCAAAACTTCGACGCCGTATTTCCTGTCGCTCTTGAGCAAGCGGACCGCCCGCAGTGTGGCGCGAACGACTTTGGTCACGACTTCCGGTTTTTCGTTCAAGACGGTTTTGCTCGTAACCAGCCCACCCTGAACGGCGCGATAATAGTCTCCACCTGCGGCGATTTTTCTGAACCCCTCGTCTAGGGCGAGAAACGTGTTGGGAATTTGCAGCATCACCGATCCACGGGCACCGAGCCGCACTGCTCCACGCGAGACCCGCTCGGCGCGATATAGGCCATGCAAGCGGAGCGCCGTTCAAAGCTCCCGTCGCCGAAGAACAGCGAGTTCATCGCACAACCCCAATTGCCGAACCAGGAACATTCTTTTAAGTGCTCGGCATCCTGCGGAATCGCCGCGGTGTCGCGCGGATGGCCGGTCGGTCCGAAGGAACAGCCGGCGGTCAACGCGCAAAACATGAGAGCCGCCATCTGCGCGCAGCTGCACCACTGCCAAAACCCGTTGAAACAACGCGACGCCACAGAGGGTTTTATAGAACCTTCATCACGGAGCGTCAAATTACGACGGCAACACTGCCATTGACGCTGGCGCGAATGATTTGCTAGAGGTCATACAGTTTCGACGACAAAGGAGGATTGGCCATGAGTTTCACGTTGGAATCGTTTTCCGCGGAATGTCATCGCATTCTCGAACAAGATGGCGGGCGCACCGGCAGAGAGAAAGTGCGCGACTTGGTGCGGCAAGCACTCAAAGACGAGCAGTTCATCAAAACCTATATCAACGACAACACGCCCGACCGCAACGTCATCTACGAAGATGCCGAGCTCGGCTTCTGCGTCTGCGCCCATGTCAATCGCGAAGCTAAAGAAGCCAACCCGCACGACCACGGCCCATCATGGGCGATTTACGGTCAGGCGTTCGGCGAAACTGTGATGAGCGACTGGGAAGTTTTGGAACAGGCCGCCGAAGGCAAGCCTGGCAGAGTAAAGCGCGGCAACGTTTACACGCTCAAGCCCGGCATGGCGCATATCTATCACGAAGGCGACGTGCACTCATCCAGACGGGATCAGCCGACGGGCCTGCTGCGCATCGAAGGCAAGAATACCGCCAAGCTCAAACGCTATCCGTACAAGGCGATCTAAGAATTCGCTCACCTCAGAATGCTTCGACGGACTCGGCATGAACGCTTGTTTCCCGAATTTAACTCCGATTCCGTTCGTCCCTTCGGCGAGCTCAGGGCAGGCTCTGAGTTCGTCGAAGGACTCCGAATAGTTTTTCCAGCAGACTTATGAAAGGCCGACGCGCTGCGGTTCTGACGCAGCCCTCTCCTATTCTTTACTAAACTTTTTCGTATTGATCACCGCGCGCCAGTGCGTGCCGTGGCCGATCTGCGTGCCGCTGTCGTTCTTCGCTGTGACCGCGTAACGAATCTTGTTGCCCTTTACCTCTAGAAGCTCCGCCGTAATCGTCACGCTCTGGCCGATCTTAGTCGCAGCGGTGTGATAAACGTCGACGTGGATGCCGACGGTTTGCTCGTTCTCATCGAGAAACGGTTCGGTCAAACGCACGCACGTGCCTTCCATCAAGCCGATCATCGCCGGCGTCGAAAAAACGTCCGACTGCAGCTGGGTCGCGCGCATGCGCTCGCCGGTTTCGTAGGTTTGCGTCCGGGTGAGTCCCGGCATTAGCGATTCGGTTTTCATGAGTTTGTCCGTCCAACCATGCGGGCTCGTGTCCCATTTGATACTGAAACCCCGTGCCGCGTGCAAACGGTTGATTTCGGCTTTTCCGATGTTAGCCTGAACGGGTCGGCATGAAGGGCAACATAAAAACCGCATTAGCCGCATGCTCAGATGCTGCTTTGCCATTGCGCTGTGCGCCGCGATGGGCTGCGCCGGCGTGCAGACGATAGCGCAGGAGCAGCTTCCTGCGCTTGAAGCCAAGACCATTGCGCGATTCTTTTTTCCCAGCGCCGGCGGCGTGGCAGAAGGGTATCTGGCGCGACCGCCCGGCCAGGGGCCGTTTCCGTTAATCCTCTTCCTACACGGTCATAGTTGGGTCGGACGGGGCGCAGAGCAGCTGCTGAACGCGGCGCGAACAATTGCCGCCGAGCAGTGTTTTGCCAGCCTGGCGATCTCGCTCCCCGGCTACGGCGCCACCAAGGCCAACGGCGGTCCGTTAGACCAACAGACCCGCCAGGTCGTGCTGGACGCCATCGCCGCGGCAAAACGCTTGGACTGGATTGACGCTTCGCGCCTGTATTTCTACGGTCACTCGCGGGGCGCCGTGGTTGCCGCCGCCATGGTCAACGCAGTGCCGGGCGTCGAAGGTGCCATACTCCGCTCCGGCGCCTACGATCTACCCTACCTGTATCAGGAAACCACCAGCTGGTGGTTGAAAAAGCTGTTGAATCCCAAAGGCGAAGCTAATCCAAAATTATATAATCTGCTCGACGACGTTCCAGCCTGGAAAACCTCGACGTTGATTCTGCACGGCGAACAGGACTCGATCATCCCGCCCACTCAGGCGTTGCGATTGCGCGATCGGCTGCAAGCCACCGGCAAAAGCCATCGCCTGGTGCTCTACCCCGAGCGCGGCCACTGGCTTCGGCTAAATGAAACCAAAGAGCCGACCCTGGCGTTCCTACGCGAACGCTCGGGCTGGTCCTGCGCCACTAGCGATCGCTAAGCTCCGCTAGCATCTGCTCGGCTTTTTGTTTGTGTTTGGAATCGTCGGAGAACCGCACCGGCCGCTCACGAATCGACGCCAGCAGCGTGCGCGCCTGCGGCAAGTCATCCACCGCGGCGTAGCTGCGCGCCAGCTCAAGACGGCTGGCAATGACGTTGGGATTGAAGTGCAACGCCTGCTTTAGATACTCGATCGACTTCTCCATGCTCCCCTGCGGCAGTGAGCGGCCGTAGAGCACCGATGCAAACATCCGGCCCATCTTGCCAATCTCAGCCATCTTTCTGTGCCACACGCCGTAAGCATGGTAGGCAAAGCCGTTTTGCGGATCGAGGGAAATCGCTTTTTCGATAAAGTTTTTGATTTCGCCGGCCAGCTCGACCTGTTTCGCCACCGACGACTGTACGGCGATATTGCCCACCGAGACCGCCGTCCAGAAGTGTCCCCAGGTCGAGCTCGGATTGAGTTTGGTCGCTTTGCGAGCAAACCCTTCGGCAAGCCGATAGGCGCCGATGCGTTTTTGCTGCCAATCGGTCCCCGACTCCTGCACCATGTCGCCGATATCGATGTAGGCCCGCGCGAGCTTGACGTGGGCTTCGAAGTTGTTGGCATCGAACTGGAGAATCTTTTCCAGTTCGAGCGCCGCCTCTTTGGCTTTAAATTGGCTGTAGAGCCGATCCACCGTTTGGTGTAGGCGTTGAATTTCGGCTGCGTCACCACGGCAGCATCCGGGCTTCGCTTCTTCGCCACCGCCCTTTTCCGCGCTGTGCGCCCACGGCACCATGCCCGGCAAACTACTAACGAGTAGAAAGAAAAAGACCGGCCTCATAGCCTCACCTTAGCGCAATCGGCTTGCCTGCTTCATCGACCGCCACGTATACAACCAAAAACCCTAAGCGGACAGTCTACACGAGCGCCAGCCACTGGGTGTATTTCTCGTTTTTACCCTTGATGATGTCGAAAAACGCCGTCTGAATCTCAGCGGTGATCGGACCGCGGCTGCCGCTGCCGATCGTGCGATCGTCGACTTCTCGCACCGGCGTCAGCTCCGCAGCGGTGCCCGTGAAGAACGCCTCGTCCGCGATATAAAGCTCATCGCGGGTAAAGCGCTCTTCGACCACCTCGTAGCCGCGCTCCCGGGCAATCGTCATGATCGAGTCGCGCGTGATGCCGGGCAAGATCGACGTAAGCGGCGTGGTCTTGATCTTGCCGCCGCGCACGATAAAAATATTCTCGCCGCTGGCTTCCGACACGTAGCCTTCGGCATCGAGCATGATCGCTTCGTCGTAGCCGACTTTTTTCACTTCGGCTTTCGCCAATACCGAATTGATATAGTTGCCGGTGGTTTTGCTTTTGGTCATCATCACGTTCACGTGGTGGCGGGTGTAGGAAGATACTTTGGCGCGGATACCGTTTTTCAACCCCTCGTCGCCCAAGTAGGCACCCCAGGACCACACGGCGATGCATACATTCACCGGATTGTTAGGCGCATAGACGCCCAAGTCGCCAAGACCCAGATAGGCGATCGGCCGAATGTAGCACTCTTTGAGCTGGTTGGCGCGTATGACCTCCAGGGTCGCCTTTTTCAACTCATCCACCGAATAGGGCAGCGGAAAACCAAGGATTTTTCCGGAATCGGCCAATCGATGCATATGTTCTTGCAGGCGAAACACCGCCGAGCGGCCGTTCGCCAGTTGATAACAGCGAATCCCTTCGAAATAGCCGGTGCCATAGTGCAAACCATGCGACAGCACATGGACTTTGGCGTCTTCCCAAGGAATCAATTTTCCGTCGAGCCAGATCTTTTCAGTTTTTAGCGACATACGGTTTACTCTCAAAAAATTTGTTCGCGTTCACCGGGCATCTTACGCGGCCCGTTCTAGCTCGGCAAGAGCTCACAAAAAAGGCCATCACGGGTTGGGTGATGGCCTTCATGACTTTGTCTTTAGAGATCGAGTTAGAGACTCTTTTTCAAATCCGGCGCCGGCTTGAAGCCCACCGTTCGACTTGCCTTAATAGTCATCACCGCTCCCGTTTGTGGGTTTTTACCCTTGCGCGCTTTGCGCGAGCGGACTGTAAAAGTTCCGAACCCGGGCACTTGGAATCGCTTGTTTTTGCGGATCGCTCTGCAGATGTTTTCGAAGGTTGCGTCGACCGCTTCGTTGGCGACTCGTTTGTTGAGTTGGGTTGCTTTCGCCACCGCTTCAACGAGTTCAGCCTTCGTCATTCACTCTCACCTCCTCCCTCGGACAAACTCTAGCAGCACGAAACCACAAGACGCTGCAAACGAGCGCGAATAATTCCCGTTTCGTGACAAAATGTCAACAGTTTTTGATTTGCCAGAGGCGCTCGTGAAGTAGGCCGTAGCGCACACCTTGATCGCTGACGATCGCTCGAGTATTCGCCAGCACCACCATGATTCGTTCGATCAAACAGGCGCCGGCGTAAATGACGTCGGCACGCTTCGGGTCAAGACCTACTATTTGTTGCCGCTCGGCGATCGTTTTCACTTCAAACATTTTTCTTTGGCGGCGCACTTCTTCAAGCGTCAACTGGCTGCCGTGCACTTCGTTGTGGGCGTAACGGGCAAGTTTTTTTTCGATCGCCACCAGGGTCGTGAACGTCGCGGCGATGCCGACCAGAGTCAGCAGCTTGACCCTGCCCTGCCAGCGCGCCTGCAGCGGCGCCAATTGTGCGTCAATAGTTTCGAACAGCGCCGCCGTGTCTTCGCCGCGCACGGGATCGCTGGGCAGAAACCGCTCGGTCAAACGCACCGAGCCGACGTCGATGCTCAACGCCTCGGCGACGCCGTTATCGTCGCCACGGATAAACTCGGTGCTGCCGCCGCCGATGTCGATCACCAAAAGCTCTTGGCCGAGCAAAGAAAGACTTCTCTGCACCGCCAAGAACGAATAGCCCGCCTCTTGCTCACCAGAGATTACTTGCACATCGAGCCCAAGCTGATCGCGCCAGCGCTGCCGCACCTCGGCGCTGTTGGCGGCATCGCGCATGGCACTGGTACCCACCGCATGAAACTCTGCGACGCCGAGATTCTTGCATTGGTCGAGATAGCGCGCCAAAACCGCGCCGGCGCGCGCTTCGCCTTCGGCGCTGATCACGCCGGTGCGGTCGACACCCTGACCCAGGCGCGCGATCTCATGCAAATCGTCGATGATGCGAAAGCGGCCGGTGTCGCGCATCTCGGCGATCAGGCAAAGGATGGTGTTGGTGCCGACGTCGAAGAAGGCGGCGCGCTGCGGGCTCATTGGGTAGTTTCGAGTTTCGGGTTTCGGGTTTCGAGTTGTGCCCCCAAAATTACTGGAATTTTTGTCGCTGCAGCTCGGTTGCGATTGGGACCTTCGCCGGCTTCCGCCAGCCATTTTCCCATGTCGGCGAGGGCGCGGCGCGACAGCGCCTCTTTTTTCTCCTTACCGCGTAGCCGCTCACCCAGCGACGGCAGCAAACCGAAGTTTACATTCATCGGTTGAAAGCGCTTGCGCTCGGCATCGCTGATGTAGCGCAAGAGCGCGCCCATCGCCGTGGTTTGCGGCGGCAAGAGCGGTGCTTGGTCCGCCAGCAAACGCGCGGCGTTAATGCCCGCGAGCAGACCCGAGGCGGCGGACTCGATATAACCTTCGACACCGGTCATCTGGCCGGCGAAAAACAGTGTCTCGCGTTGACGCCATTGCAAAGTCGCACGCAGGTGCTGCGGCGCGTTGATAAACGTGTTGCGGTGCAGGCTGCCCAAGCGGACGAACTCGGCATGTTCCAATCCTGGAATCAGCGCAAGCACCCGACGCTGTTCGGGATAGGTCATTTTAGTTTGGCAGCCGACCAGATTATAAAGTGTGCGCTCGCGATTTTCCTGGCGCAGCTGAACGACGGCGAAGGGCCGCCGTCCGGTGCGCGGATCGCTCAGGCCGACGGCACGCATGGGACCGAAGGCCAGCGTGTCCTTGCCGCGGTCCGCCATCTCTTCGATGGGCATGCAACCTTCGAACGGCACGAAGCGCTCGAAGCTGTGTGTCGGCACGCGCTGCGCGGCCAGCAACGCTTCGATAAATTGATAGTACCGCTCGCGCGTCAGCGGCAAATTTAGATAATCATCGCCGCCCTTGTCGTAGCGCGCCGCCCGGAAGGCGATGTTCATATCGATCGATTCTGCCGTCACAATCGGCGAGATGGCATCGTAAAAATAAAGATGCGCTTCGCCGAGCATTGCCGTTAGCTGGCTCGCCAACGCCGGCGATGTGAGCGGTCCAGTGGCGAGGATCGTGACGCCTTCCGCGGGGATTTCAGAAATTTCTTTTCGCACGATGCGGACGTTCCGTAAGGCTGCGACCGCATCGGTTAAGGCAGCGGCAAACCTGTCGCGATCGACGGCCAACGCAGAGCCCGCCGGCACCTGCACCGCCTCAGCCGTGCGGATCACCAGCGAATCCATCAACCGCATCTCCGCTTTGAGCAAACCGGCAGGCGCCGAAAGCAAGTTGGATCTCAAAGAGTTGCTGCAGACCAACTCACCCAAGTTGCTTGTCGCGTGCGCTTCCGTGCCGCGCTCGGGGCGCATCTCGAATAATTCAACGGCAACACCCCGGCGCGCGAGCTGATAGGCCGCCTCGCAGCCCGCTAGTCCGCCGCCAATGATGCGAACAAATTTTTCCATAACTCTAATGAATGGAAGACAACGCGAGACTTGAGTCTATCGTGAGGCGAGCACCAGGTTCAAGCCGGCGAGCAGGCGCAAAACGTGCAAACCCGTTCAATCGCTAGCGCTCCGTTCGAGCCGTGCCGGACTTAGCACGTGATAACGGTTGCGACTTCAGAGATGGTTTGAACGGCTTGAACAGAGCGAAGCGGAAAAACGGTTGGAACCTAAGCCGTCGAATCACTGTTCGACGACTTGGATCGAATAGCCGCACTCTTTCTTATAGCAGCGGTGCGTCTTGCCGGTGCGCTTGAGAACTTTTTCGACCAAAATCGGGCTGTCGCAATCGGGGCACGGCGTGGGCAACGGTTTGTCCCAGGAAGCAAACTTGCAATCGGGATACTTGTCGCAGCCATAGAACACTTTACCCCAACGCGATTTGCGCTCTTTGATATTGCCCTCTTTGCATTCGGGGCACTTGATACCCAAATCCAGCGGCTTTTGCAGCGGTTGAATGTTTTTACATTCCGGATAGCCGCTGCAGCCGAGAAACTTGCCGAACTTGCCGAAGCGCAGGAGCATCGGCCGGCCGCACTGCTCGCAAGCTTCGTTGACTTCCTCTTCGACGGCGATCTCGATACCACCGGTCTCGTTGCGTTTGAAGTTCTTCGTGCTCTTGCATTCCGGATATTTCGGACAGGCGAGAAATTCGCCGTTGCGGCCCCATTTGACCACCATCAACGCGCCGCATTTCTCGCAGGCGATGTCGGTCGGAATCTCTTGGCGTTTGACATCGCGCATCTCCTTCTGGGCTTTTTTGAGATCGCGCTCAAAGGGCGTGTAGAAGCGCTTCATCGCCTTGGTCCAATTCTCTTTGCCCTCTTCGATCTTGTCGAGCTCGTCCTCCATACCCGCGGTGAATTCGACATTGAGAATGTCCGGGAAGCTTTCCACCAAAAGATCGTTGACCAAAAAACCCAAATCGGTCGGCGCCAACGACCGGCTCTCGGTCTGCACGACGTATTCACGGTCGAGAATGTTGGAAATAATCGCCGCATAGGTCGACGGCCGGCCGATGCCCTTTTCATCGAGCTCTTTGATCAGCGATGCCTGGGTAAAACGCGGCGGTGGCTGGGTGAAATGTTGGCGCGGCTCCATCGACAGCAGTTTGAGGATATCGCCCTGCTGCAAATCGGGCAGCAACCCGTCGCTGTCCTGTGTATCGTCGACCTCGTCGTTGTCATTGTTATTATTGTTGTCCGCGCCGTTGGCCTCCGCGGCGCGCTCGTCGCGCCCTTCGATGTAGACCTTCATGAAGCCGTCGAACTTGATCTGCTGGCCGGTGGCGCGAAACACCGCTTCGTTGACCGGAATCTCGAACGCGGTCTGATCGTACACCGCCGGCACCATCTGGCTGGCGACGAAGCGGTCCCAGATCAAAGAATAGAGCTGAAACATGTCGCGGCGCAGATGGCGGCGCACCCGTTCCGGCGTGTATTCCAGCGACGTCGGCCGAATCGCCTCGTGGGCGTCCTGGGCGTTTTTCTTCGAGCGAAAGGCGTTCGGTTTGTCCGGCAGATAATTTTTGCCGTACTGCGCTTGAATATGGTCGCGCACCGCCGCCAATGCGTCGTTGGAGATGCGCGTCGAGTCGGTACGCATATAGGTAATCAAACCGACCGCACCTTCGGCGCCCATTTTCACGCCCTCGTATAATTGCTGCGCCAGCTGCATCGTGCGCTTGGGTTGAAAGCCGAGCTTGCGCGCGGCCTCCTGCTGCAGCTTGCTGGTAACAAATGGCGGCGCCGGATAGCGGCGCCGCTCTTTCTTTTCGACGTCGCCGATTTTCCACTCGGCGTTTTCTATCGACTTGAGGATCTCCTGGACTTGCGGATCGTTTTCCAGACGAAACTTTTTGTTGTCGACCTTTTGGCCGCGCCACTGAGTCAGCTTGGCTTTGAACTGCGGCGGCAGGCGCCCTTCGAGTAGGGCCGTCAGCGACCAGTACTCCACCGGCTCGAAGGCGCGAATCTCTTTCTCGCGCTCGCACACCAGCCGCACCGCCACCGACTGCACCCGCCCCGCGCTCAAGCCGCGCCGCACCTTGTTCCACAACAGCGGACTAATCTTGTAGCCGACCAAGCGGTCGAGCACGCGGCGCGCGATCTGCGCGTCGAACTTGTTGCGATCCAACTCCTGCGGGTTGGAGATCGCATCCTGCACGGCTTTCTTAGTGATCTCGTTGATCAACACGCGATGCACGCGCTTGTGATTCTTCGCCACCTGACTGGCGATATGCCAGGCGATCGCCTCACCTTCGCGATCCGGGTCGGAGGCAAGATAAATATTCTCTTTGCCCTTGGCGGCTTTTTTCAGATCGTCGATGACTTTTTTCTTGGCCTGAATGACCGTAAAGTCCGGCGTGAAATTCTTTTTGACGTCGACGCCGAGTTTGCTCTTCGGCAAATCGACGACATGGCCCACCGACGCCTTCACCTGAAAGTCGCGGCCGAGGTACTTTTCCAACGTTTTCGCCTTTGCGGGCGACTCAACAATGACCAAATTTTTCGCTGCCATAACTAAATTCTCGTTCTTTAGAGGGACAAAAGGGATAAAAACCGGCTAATTTTCCACGGCATACCTTTTCCCCGGCAATTGACGGAGAAAACCGTGCAATTCTAGTTCCAACAGAATTTGCGAGACCTTTGAGGAACTTAGGCCGGTGCTTTCTATGACCTCATCGATGTGCAGTGCCTTATCCTTTAATAATGTAAATATTTGACGCTCTTCAAGAGCCGCATCCTCCGGCAGACTGCGCTGGCTCGGCGCCGGGGCGCCGCGGGTCACCAACTGTGGCGCAATCTCTTCGACAATATCGTTGACGTTCTCGACCAATTTCGCGCCTTGCCGTATCAATTTGTGCGAACCCCGGCTGCGGCTCGATCCTACTTCACCGGGCACGGCGAACACTTCACGCCCCTGTTCTAGCGCCAGCGACGCCGTGATCAACGAACCACTCTTCTCCGTCGCTTCAACGATCACAACTCCGAGCGACATGCCGCTGATCAAGCGGTTGCGCGCCGGAAAATTAAACGCTGCCGGCCGTGCTCCCATCGGCAGCTCGGACACCACCGCGCCGTTTTCACAAATGCGCCGATAGAGGTCGACATGTTCCGCCGGGTAGACACGATCCACGCCGCAGCCCAACACCGCTACCGTAACACTGCCTGTGTTCAATGCCGTCTCGTGCGCGATACCGTCAATGCCGCGCGCCATGCCGCTGACCACCGTGAAACCGAGCCCTGCCAAGCCGCGCGCCAAATCCCGCGCCACACGCCGACCGTAGTCGCTGGCGCTGCGCGTACCGACGATCGCCATGGCTTGGTCGAGGCAGCCCAGCTTTCCCCTGACGTAGAGCACCGGCGGCGGATCGGCGATCGTCCGCAACCGCGCCGGATAGCGCGGGTCGGCAAATGTTATCAAGTTCACACCGCCGCCGTGCGCCCGGCGCAACTCCTCCTCCACATCTCGCCACGCTGGAAACCGCAGCAATCCATCGATCGCCTCTTTGCCCAACCCGTCGATGCCGCTCAGTTCCGCCGCCGAAGCGGCGAACGCTTTTGTCGGATCGCCATAATGCTGAGCAAGTTTTTTAAAACTTACGCAGCCCAAACCTTTTACGCGTGTCAGCGCTATCCAAGTTGTCAGTTGCGATTGCATGCGCCGCGAACAAACGTTCCTTCTCGAACAAAGCTAAGCAAGCGTCAATCATATTCACTAAGCGTTTGTCAAACGCGGACCGACGCCTTCGAGACTAATGACCGCTTCGCCACAAAGAACAAATGATAGGACAGCAAAACCGCGAAGGCTAGACAGAGGCCGCAAAGAGCCCTGGGCACAAGCGGGCTTTCGTCAGAAAGTTTCTGTTTTTACGAAACTTTTTGGACGAAAAAAAAATTTGCAAGAGGCTCGCGATGGGGCCGGAGAGAAGGACCGTCAGGCTCTTTTGACCTTGCTATCTTCGCGGCGCGGACGCAGATGAATGCGCACCGGCGCATTCGCCAAACCCAACTGCTCGCGCAGCTGCGCGATGAGATAGCGCTGATAACTCTCCGGCACGGCGGCGGGCAAGTTAACAAAAAAGGTAAAAGTCGGCGGGCAAATACCGGTTTGCGTGCCGTAGTAGAATTTTACGCTCTTGCCACCGCTTGCCAGCGGCACCGTATGGGCGCGCACAATTCTCTGCAGCGCCTGATTGACCTGCGACGTCGAAACTTTTTGGCGATAGGCGCGCACCACCCGCGCCGCGGTTTCCTGCAACCGGCGCACACCGAAACCGGTGGCTGCGGAAATAAATGAGATTGGCGCGAATTCCAAAAACGACAGCCGATAGCGCACTTCATCGCGATACTCATCGACGTCACCGCCGGTCTGCGACACCGCATCCCATTTGTTGACCGCGAGCACGAGCGCCTTGCCGCGCTGCGCTGCGTAGCTCAAGATCTGCGCGTCCTGATCGGTGACGCCTTCGATGCCATCAATCACATGAATCACCAGATCTCCGCGGTCCACCGAACGAAGCGAGCGCGCGACGCTGAAGCGCTCAATGCGGTCGTCGATGCGTGCCTTGCGACGAATGCCCGCCGTATCGATAAGAATGCACGGCTCGCCCTGCAGAGAAAACGGCGTGTCGAGGGCATCGCGCGTGGTTCCCGGCGTCGCATCGACCACCGAGCGGTCGAAACCCAGCAAGCGATTGACCAGCGTCGATTTGCCGACGTTGGGCCGGCCGACGATGGCAACCCGCAGCGGCTCCGGCGTCTTTTCTTCCTCCGCAGCTTCGTCAGCTTCGTCGTCACGAGCGTCGGGGAAATGCTGCACCAGGTCGGTCATCAAATCAGGAATGCCGAGACCATGTTCCGCCGAAATGGAATACAACGGCTCCAGGCCCAACGCATAAAACTCGTAGAGATTTTCTTCACGCCGTTGCGAGTCAAGCTTGTTGACAGCGTAAAACACCGGCTTCTCGGTCTTACGCAGCAAGTCTACCGCTTCGCGATCCAACGGACTCAGGCCCATTTTACCATCGAACAAGAAGAGCACGACGTCGGCTTCAGTGACGGCGAGACGGCTTTGTTCCTGAACTTTTTCTTCGAGGCTACCGTCCGTCGAGGACTCAAAACCGCCGGTGTCGACCAGGAGAAACTTCTGCTTGCCCCACTCCGCATTGCCATAGTTACGGTCGCGCGTGACCCCGGGCATATCGTCGACGATCGCCTTGCGCTCGCCAAGCAAGCGGTTAAACAGCGTCGATTTGCCGACGTTGGGCCGGCCGACAATCGCCAGCACCGGCAAGCCGCGCGGGCGCGGGAATTGTTTCGGCGTGGCATTCATTTTACGGCCAAGCCCATTTCGCTAAGCGCGTTGGGGTCCTGTGTCCAACCCTCGTCGACGCGGACGAACAGCTCCAAGAATATCTTGCAGCCCAAAATCTTTTCCAACTCTTGCCGCGCTTGCTGGCCGATTTCTTTGAGCATCGAGCCGCGCTTGCCGATCAAGATGCCCTTGTGCGTGCTGCGCTCGGTGTGAATCGTCGCGCTAATCACGATCAGATTTTTTTCTTCTTTGTCGGCGAACTCGTCGATGGTCACGGCAACGCCGTAGGGGATCTCTTCACGGGTTAAGTTAAAAATCTTCTCGCGGATGATTTCCGCAGCGAGCATGCGCTCGGTTTGATCGGTATATTCGTCGCCAGGAAAGAGTCGTTCACCGATGGGCAAGTTTTTTTCGATCAGATCGAGCACCAAAGGCACCCCTTCGCCTTTAAGCGCGCTCACCGGCACGATTTCTTTGTCCGGCAAAAGCTCCGAGCAGCGTTGAATCGACGGCAAGAGCTTGCCCTTGGAGACGAGATCGATCTTGTTCAACAAAACCAGCACAAAACATTTCACCGCGCGCAGCGTTTCGGCAATGCGCTCGTCCTCCGGCCCGATGCGGGTATGGCAATCGAGCAGCCATAGCACGCCGTCCACTTCATGCAGCGTGTCGAGGGCGATATCGACCATGCGCTTGTTCATCAGCGAGCGCGCCTGATGAATGCCCGGCGTGTCGAGAAAGACCATCTGCGCAGTCTCGGTCGTGCGAATGCCGGTGATGCGATTGCGCGTGGTCTGCGGCCGTGGCGACACGATCGCCACTTTCTCGCCGAGAATCTGATTCAACAGCGTCGACTTGCCAACGTTGGGCCGCCCGACGATGGCGATGTAGCCGGAGCGAAACGAAGTGGAATCCATTCCCTCGTTGTTGGGATTTGTCTTAGTCATGAAATTTGCCAGCGAATCTGCATTATGACATTCTCGAACCGCGGTTCAAGGTGACATTGTGCCGGCCCACATTCGACTCACACCGCCAATGAAGCAACGCTTGACGCGCCGCACCCTCAACATGGTGCAGCGCGCGCTCGTCTGTTTTCCCGAACTGGAAAACACCGCGATCACCATCGGCTACACCCGCAAGCATCTCGGCAGCGCGACGGTCATCTACCGCAAAGGCCAACTGCACAAGCTGATCATCAGATTGCGAGTCCGCAAGGTGACCTACCACACCATCGGCCATGAGCTGACGCATCTCGTGCAAGGCCTAGCCTACGGCCAACGCGACGCCCGCAAGACCGACCCAGCACACATTCCAGTGGGCGAAACCCAATGCGATATCTGGGCCTTGGCGCGCGACCCGCTGTTTTTAGACGACCCGCCGACCTACATCAAAATGCCGCGCGCGATGCGCGAACACTGGTCCGACTACGCCGAAGCCGTGCGCGAAATGTGCATCGCCGCCATCGCAAGGCGCCCGACGCAAAGGCAATACATTCAATGGTTGGAAAAAGAGATCGCGCAGCTCGCCAAGAAGCCGCGCGTGGAAAAACCCAGCGGTCCGGCGCAGCTATTCCTGCCGTTTGTCGTATAACGGCAGGCTCACCGAACGCGACCAACGCCTTCCTTGCCGACCCAGCAAATTCATTAGAAGGAGAAGCAGTTCCATAAACCAATTATCAAAGCCTGCTATTTATTGACACTCTATTTTTTGCGTGAATGAATCCGGTGAATTTCGACCAACGTGACTAGCAACTTCGTTCTGGCATAACTCGCTTCATCGCGACTACGCGGGCTCAGCGCCGTCCATCACCCCTTCAGAATCCCGTCGAGCTCTTTCAACTGCGGCGCCGTAAGCTGCCAATCCGCCGCTTTGGCATTGCTCGCCAGCTGCTCGACGCGCTTGGCGCCGGTGATCACCGAGCACACCTTTGGCTGCGCCAAGAGCCAAGCTTGCGCCAGTTCGTTCAAACCGCGGCCGTGGTCTTTTACCCAGGCGGAGAGCTTGGTCACAAGCTGATAGTTCTTCTCGACCATCAGCTCCTGCACCGTGCGGGTGTTTTCGCCGCGCGAGCCCGCCGGCGCGGGTTTGCCGAACTCGTATTTGCCGGTGAGAAAGCCGCCGGCCAGCGGATAGTACGGCACGAAACCGACGTTGTGGGCGCGGCAATAGGGCAAGACTTCACGTTCGACGCCGCGTTTGATCATGTTGTACTCCGACTGCAGGACGACGAACTTGCTCCAGCCTTTCACTTCGGCGAGCAAGTTGGCGTGCGCCAACTGCCACGACGCGTAAACCGATGCGCCGATGTAGCAGACTTTGCCCATGCGAATCAGATCGTCCAAGCCGCGCAGGGTTTCCTCGATCGGTGTCGTGTCGTCCCAGCGATGGCAATAGTAAAGATCGATGTGATCGCTTTGCAGCCGGCGCAAGCTCGTTTCGACGGCCTGCATCATTTGATAGCGCGACGCACCCCAGCTGTTGGCGCTGTCTTTTTTTGGAAAGGAAAACTTGGTCGCCAGCACAACCTTGTTCATGCGGCCCTGCAGCGCGTTGCCGAGGGTTTCTTCCGAGCGGCCGTCGTTATAGACGTTGGCGCTATCGATAAAGTTAACCCCGGCATCCAACGCCGCGTCGATAATCTTCGTGACCTCGCCCTGCGGCACCTCTTTCGAGCCGAAACGATTGGTGCCTAATCCGATGACCGAAACGCGCGCACCGGCACTGCCGAGTTGGCGATATTCCATGAGCAGACTCCTCGCACTTTTCGCTGATTAATCTTGCGACTCTTAGCACCGGCGCTGGCAATCGGCAAATCATCCTGAAACCTCCACGTCCGGCTGGATTCTCTGTGCCTCTACACCTCACCGAGCTTCGATCTTGAACTCACCTTGGGCACGGGATATTGCATCCTATGCGCCGCACAAAACTCTTGCCGCTTCGTGCTTTCCACTTGCTACTTTGCCCTTAGCTATTTCGTCTGATGGAATTCTCCCCTCAGCTAGTGGCTCTTGCCTCGACCGCCGTCTACGCCGCCGGCAACCTCTACGCCCGCGTTGGGCTGGTGCACTCGACGCCGCTGGTGGTCACACTGATTTCTTTGATCGTACAGACCCTCATCGTATGGACGATTCTGCTGTTCCGGGGCGGCATTCCCAGCGCCGATCCCCGCGCGTTGACGGTCTTCGTCGCGGTCGGCGTCGCGCTGCCTTTCGTGCGCTGGCTCAGTTACACGGGCCTCGCCCGCATCGGCTCGGCGCGCTCTTCGTCGCTGCGCTCGACACATCCATTTTTTAGTGCCGCCCTGGCGATCGCTTTCTTGGGCGAACCGGCGCGCCACAACGTCATGGTCGGCACCGTGCTGATTGTCGCCGGAATTTTTATTACCTGCTGGGAATCGCGAGAGTACCGCGCGGATAGTAAACCGACTGACGTGCTATTTCCTTTGTCGGCGGCGTTTTTCTCCGGCATCATCCATCCGATCACCCGCTACGCGTTGACCGTTACCAACGAACCGCTGCTTTACTCAGCCGTGGTCGGCCTGTCAGCTCTCCTCGCGTTGTCCGGCTATCTGCTGATCACGGGCGGCATAGCAGATATTGTCTGGCCCAACCGCCGTGCATTGCGCTCATTTGTCACCGCGAGTCTTTTCGAAACCGGCGGTTTTCTCCTCTTCAGCGCTGCCGTTAGTCTCGGCCCGGTGGTGCTAATCGCGCCGATCATGGCAACCACACCCATGTGGGTGCTGCTCGGCTCGATCCTGCTCCTGCGCGACCTCGAAAAAGTCACGCTGCGCACGGTCATCGGCAGCTGCGCCGTGGTCGGCGGCACGATCCTGCTGGCGTTGAACAAGTAGTGACAATCTAAAAATGGACTAAGGCTTGCGCTGCGCGCGGGAAATGGGCACGACTTTGGCCGATGGTCTCTTTTTGGCCTCGCGGCTGCGGCCGCACTTCCAACATTCCAAAAACTGGCCTTCGATCACTTCATTGCAAGCAACGCAGTGCCAAGGTTTCTTTACCGAAGCGATGGGCGCCAGCGTTTTCTTCAAGATCGCCTTCGCTTTAAGCGCCTTGTTATCATCGATCACCCACAACTCGGGCCAACATTCAGTGGGCGGAATTTCGCCCGCGGCGCTGATCAAGTCGGTCTTCCTGGTAATGCACCGAATGCCGTAGCTCGCCAGCACGTTCTTCAGATGGGCGATCATCAAGAGATCCTTGGTGCTGTAAACTTTGGTCATCGCGCTTTACTGGGCGTGGCGGCGCAACACCGCTTCGTTCAACTTCAGTCGATCGCCGAGCCAAAGCGAGCGCACCATGTGGTCGCCATAGCCGTCGCCGGTGGAGGGATGAACCAGCACCGACAACCCCTCCCGGTTGAGCATCAGCCATGGGACAACTTTGCCGAACTCGTCGGGTGAAAAAACTGCCTGGTACATGGCATCCAGGTGCGGCCCCACCGGCTCGTCATGCCAGCTGCCCAATTGGACGTTAAACTGTGCCAGCCCCGCTCGCACCCGGGTGGCGGCGTCGCGCGTCGTTTTCGGATCGTAATAGATGTGCGCGTGATAGCCTTTTATGACTCGGTCGCCCATGACACCCTCCTGACGCGCTGTGATTTATTGCTTATCAAAGATCGCCGGTCGATGCCAAAGCAGGGGTGTTTTTGAGAAAAGTCAGTCTGTAGCCGCTGCCGGCGTTGCCGCAGGGCTCGGGAGAAGGGGGTGCGGTGGTAACTTAAGCTTTTTTCAGCTCGGGAACGATTTCATCGGGGAACAAATATTCTTCGCCGGCATTGCCGAAGTTGACCAGGATTAGCTGACGACCGAGGTTCTCGACCGTGCGCACGAATGTCCCCTCGCGCGGCAGCATAACGCCGGTTTTCTGCGACCGGATGGGTTTGATGGTTTTAAGCGGATCACCAGCCTTCATTCGTCTTACCTCCGTTGACGGAACTTTGACTAAATGGCCGTTGTCACCTTTTTGTCTGCGCCTATTTTTGACTATCGGCACTTGGATTTTCTCTCCTGGACCGGACCCTTTCGATCTATTAGACGTTGAAAATCGACAATTCTGATGAACCCACAGATTGCTTTGCATGCCCTGTGCCAATAACGACGCGGACAAAGGCTGTTGTAGACTCGGGAGGCACGGGCAACGTTGCAGCATCCAGGTTGAAAAATGGGGTTGCGCCAAAGCGAAGTGGCAAGCTGGGCGAACGCTGGAGCCAGAACACTGGCGACGAAAGCGGGTCTGGAGAGGGCTAACCTCCTTTTCTACTTGGTACCATACACCTTATCGAAGTATTTTTCATCATCGAGCTTCTTGAGCCAACTGTTGTCGACGATCTCTTCGGCCTTGACCGCAGCCGCTTTGGGGTTTTGCTCGGCAACGTATTTAATAACGATCTTGAACCCTTCTAGCGACGGGTAGGGCTTGCGGTCGAGCTCGTCTTGGGCCTCTAGATAAAAGTCCTCAGCCGCCTCGACGTTGGGCAGTCTCAGGCTTTTGGCAATCACTTCTTTGACAGCCTGTTTGTTTTCTTTCTTGAACATGTAGCCGTAGGCATCGATGGTCGCGCGGGCAAACCCGTCGACGATTTTTGGATTGGCCGCCGCATAATCTTTCTTCACCGTAAGGCCGGTATTTTGATAGGGCGTCTTGGCGGCGTGCATGTTGAGCAAGTTGTAATAGCCCTTACCGGTCATCACCTTGGTCGCCACCCGCTGCAGCATGCCGGCGTCGATCGCTTTGTTTTCCAGCGCGACCATGCGATCGGGATCGACACCGGTTTGAATCAGCGTGATGCCATCTCGTTTCAAGTCGAGGCCGAGGCTTTCCATCGCAATCAGCGCCGAAATATGCGACGAGCCGCCAAAACGCGCCGTGCCGATCTTCTTGCCCTTCAAATCCTGCGCCCGGCGAATGTTGGGCTGGGTTATCACCGAAAACGGCGAGGTGTTGCTCAAGCCCAAAAAGAAGCTCAACTTCTCCCCCGTCGCCGCCAGGCTCACCAGCGACGCCGGCGCATTGGCGGTGAATTGGATTTCACCCGCCTGAAACATCTGCGCCACCAGCGAGCCGCTGTTGACGAGAATCAATTGAACATCGAGCCCATATTTCTCATAGAACTTCTTGTCGCGCGCGACATAGAGCGGCGCCATATGCGGCGTCGGCGTCGACAAAGCGACGCGGACCTGTTGGAGCTTTTGGGCGTGGACGCGATCGGTGGCAAAGAACAAGCAGGTTATTAGGAGAATAAACGGCAGCCGATTTCGCATTTTCAATTCTGCTTCCTCAGGTACGGGTGATGCACCCTGATTGTCACGATTTCCGTAGTTCGCTTGTGCTCTGACGAAATGAAGAGATGTTCAATGGCGGCAGGTAGCTACTCGATTATTCGAACAACTTGGTCGTCACACTGTCCAATAGTAGCTTGAAGCCGTTGAGAGTCAAGCTCGCATCGGCCGCGCAGGCAAGCTCCGCAGGATCAAATCCACCAGAAACAACCCCAACCCCAACGCTGCCAATGGCCACCAGGTGGCTTGCCCCTGCGTGCCTTTGCCGGGCGTCGGTGTGTAGAGCCGCTGCAAACCAGCCTCATACTTCTCCGCGTCGAGCAGCTCGCCGCCGGTCTCTTCGGCCAGGCGGCTAAGCAGCGAAAGGTTCGGCTTGAGCTCGCGGTACTCCCGGGGATAAGGCGCGATGTAAGGCACGGTGGCGACTTGCAGCGGCGCGGCGCCGGCCTGTCCTTCGGCGTAAAGCGTCAAAAAATGAACGCCGCGCTGCGCCGGCGTGAACTTGCCTTCGTAGCGGCCGGGCGCGCTTTGCTGCAACCGCTGCTCTTGGGTTGCGCGGTTGGGCGACGCGATGCTCGCTTTCAAGTTGAGCTGGTTCAAGAATTTGCCGTCCTTGGTAACTAGATCGGTCACGACTTTGACCGCTTCGCCATCGGGGTGAAACTCCGTGCGCATTCTCGTGTCGAGCAGTTTACGCATGGCATCGCGGCTAAGCTGGCTCGCCCATTGCGGCAACGCCGGCCAACTCACCCACTCTTTGCCCCAACGGCCGCTCAAGTCCGAAGTAAACGCCGTCACGCGACCCAGGCCGTAGCGCCACGAAGCCAGCAGCGGGTCTTTGTCGGCCTTCATTAATAACTCGGCGCGGTTCTTCGGATAGGTCAGCACATAGCCGCGCAGCGGCGGGATACTATTCGGCGCAATCCCTTTCAGCGGCCCGTCCCCAGCGACCACCGTCGGTGCGACGCTCTTTTCGATCAGCAGATCGCGCGAGATCAGTAGCGTCTCCGTGGTAAAAATCTGCGGCACCGTCTGCGGATCGAGCGCCACGTAGCCGCGCCCCTTGCCGAGCTTGGCGATTTCCGCCATCAGCGCCACATCGGCGTCGTTGCCCACCGAGACCGTCGATACCGTGACACCGTCGCGCGCCATCTTGGCGATCAGCGCATTGAAATCGGCCTTGTCGGTGAGCCCATCGGAGAGCGCGATGACATGTTTGATCGCCGCCTGTTTGGTCGCCATCACGCGCGCGGCTTCGACCATGGCTTTATACATGTCGGTGCCGCCATCGGACTGCACGCCGGCAAGTTTTTCCGTGATCCACTCGCCTTTGCCGACTTGGCGAAACGGCAGCGCCCAGTCCCACTTGGCGTCGAAAGCTAAAATGCCGACCTGATCCGTCGGGCTCATGATATCGGCTGCCGCCAGCGCCGCGGCCTTGGCGAGATCGAGCTTGGTGCCGCCTTCGGGCCCGGCGCCCATGCTGCCGGATTTGTCTAAGACGAACAGCAAGGCGACGTGGGGCAGATCGAGCCGCGCCGGCGGCCGCATGTCCACGGGGAGAATGCGCTCCAGCGGTGTTCGATAGTAACCGCCGGCGCCGTAGCTCTGTGAGCCGCCGACCACCAGCAGTCCACCCCCCAGGTCGCGCACATATTTTTCGACGTTCTCCAGCTTGGCGTGGGTCAATTGAAAAGCCGGCACATTGTCGAGCACCAAGAGGTCGAATGCCGCCAATTCGGCCAAGGTCAAGCGCGCCGTCGCCGGCGTCGACTCGACCACGGCATAGCCCTGCACGCGCAAAACCCGCGCGAGCACGCCTTGACTCTCTTTCTCTGAGGACACGAGTAAGACGCGCGGCGGCCCTTTAACTTCGACAACCCCTTGCAAAAGATTGTTCTCCGCCAGCGTGTCGTCGGCCGACTCCACCGTCAGCTCGTAGGAATGGTTGCCGCGCTGCGTTAAGCTCTCGCGAAAACTGACAGTGTTATTGCCCGGCTTGAGCTCGATTTCTTTTTCATGCACGAGCTTGCCATCGCGCAGCAAACGGACCCGCGCCGGCGCGGCGCGGCCGCTCTCGATTTTACCTTCGACGGCAAAGCCCTCGGCGCTGTCGACCTGCTGCGGCAGAGTGAAATCGCTGAGATAAACTTCGTTACGGCCGCGCGCCAGGCTGGCGGGCAGCGTCCAGATTTGCGTTCCTTGGGCGCGCAAGAGCGGCGCAGCGCGCAACGCCGCGCCACGATTTTCGTTGCCGTCGGAAATCAAGAGGATTCGCCCCTGCCGGCCTTCGCCCACCTGCGCCACCGCTGCCTGCAGCGCCGCTTGCAGATCGGTCTCTTCGCGGTCCAAAGGTGCGCCGAAATCACTTGCCGGCGGGGTCTGCTTGGGAAGAAACTCCCATTCGGGCGCGCGGCCGAAACCGAGCAGGCCGGTGCGCGTGTGCGGATTCTTTTCGCGGTTCACGCTTTCGAGCACCGCCAGGGCTTTTTCGCGCGCCTCCTGGCCGACGCTGCGCGACAGGTCCACACTCAAGATCACGTCCAACGCATCCACCGAGGAAAATAGCTTTGGATTGATCCACGCAATCAGCAAAGCCGCCAATGCGCCGGCGCGCAGCAAAGCCGGATACAGCGGCAGGCGCGTGCGCCAAGCGAGGATCCATTCTATAAAAAGCAGCACGATGGTCGCGACCAGCAAACTCGGCCACAACGGCCAGCCGGTCTCGTTTTGCGCGGTGCTCTGGGCGTGGCTGGCGCCCGGCTGCGGGTGCAGCTGCGGCGGCGCGGCGATCTGCGATTCGTTTTCATCGAGCAAATTCACCGCCAAGCGGCCGGTGCGCCCAGAACTCTTGTACTCGTAAAAGCCGGCTTCGAAAGTATCGGCGAAAACAAACGGACTCGCGGCAATCTTGAGCCGTTCCTTTTTGCCGGCGGGCGTAAGCAGTTCGACATCGCTGTCGCCCGCCGGCAAGCGCAGCACAAACGGCGCGCCCGCCTGCGTGCTTTCCGCGGGGAACTCGCGGCGCTGCGGTTGAAACCATTCCAGAGCGTTATGAAACAAAACCGGAAAAGCGATCCGGAGCGGCAGATCGGACGCCGCCAGGTCGAAACCAAGAATCAGCGCGCGCAGCTTGCCTTGGTCGAGCGCCACCAGCAAAGGATTGCCTCCGGCGCGCGCTATCACGGTCGCTTCACCACCGACGGTGAGACGCGACATTTCTTGCACATGCAAATCGCCGAGACTCAGCGATTCGGCGACGGGATGCTTGGCCGCTAGCACCGGCGCGCCGGGGTTGGCGATCTTACCGTTGGCCCGGATCGGTCCCTGGGCAGGAACCGTATCGATCAGAATCACATTGCCCTGAACCGACGGCGGCACCGGCACGCGATCGAAAATCATGACATCGTAGTGCGAGTTCTCGGGAGCGGCTTCCCAGCTCTGTGTCGTCGTCACTTGCACATGGGAAAAAAAGCGCAGCAGGTTGCTCAGCAGCGGATTGCCCGGCCCAACGTACAAAAGCCGCAGCGGCGCGCGGTCGTTCAACGCCAAATAGGCTTGATTGTCGGTTGGGAAATCGTCATCGATCTCCAAACGCGCCACCAGGCTGCCGGTGAGATTGCCGCTAAGTGATCCATTGGCCGGATAGATCAACACGCGCCGCTGCTCGGCGCCAATCTCTACAGTCTCACGCAAAATCTCTTTGTCGCCGAGCTTGAGTGCCAGCGGCCCACGCACGGTTTGGGTCGTATAATTGCGCAGATGAACCATGATTTCCGCCGCCGCTTGCTCCGGATGGCGCCGCACTTCGAAGCCGACGATGCCGACATTGGCCGGCTGGGGTTTGCCCGCGTCGACTTTGATCAGGCGCAGGTGCACGGCCGGCCGAGTGAATTCTTCGGCGCCGGTGAAAGCACCGTCGCTGATCACGACGACCTGATCGGGACTGCCGCGCTTCAAAAAAGCATGGGCGAACAGTATGGCGTCTTTGACGCGCCCGGGCGCATCGGTGGCGTTGATGCTCTTAGCGATGTCGCGCAGCCGACGAGTGTCCGAAGTAAACGGCACGATCAAGCGCGGCTCGGCGCCAGCGCCAATCACCATCATCTTGCGGCCGCTTGAAAGTGAATCGACCAGCGCGGCAAATTCCTTGCGTGCCGCATCGAAGCGCGTGCCGCTTTTGCCTTTGGCTTTCATGCTCGCGCTCAAGTCGAGCACAACAACCATATCGCCCGATGTGGGCGCCAAATGCAGCAGCGCCGGGTCGGCCAACGCCGCGATCAGCGCGGCGGCAGCCAGCAGCTGCAAGATCAGCAACAGATTTTTTTTCAGCAGCCAACCCAGCCGCGTGCCAAGCGGCTGCTCTTTCAACAACCGTTCCCAGATGAACAGCGTGCTGGTGGAAAGCTTGGGCCCCTTGGGTTTGAGACTATGGAGAAAGACGATCAGCGGCAGCGCGCCGGCGAGTAACAAGAGAGCGTATGGGACTCCCCAAAGCATAAGTTGTGTACGAGACTCCTCGGAGTCCTTCGACAGGCTCAGGACGAACGGGTAATAGGAGGACTCAGAAAGGGCAAATTCCGTTCATGCTGAGCCCTTCGACCTGGCTCAGGACAGGCTTGTCGAAGCATGTTCCTTATTCACTTCACGCTGCTCACGCGGCGCAGCGCCTGCAAAACAAAGTCATCGAACGGCACGTCGGTGGTTGTTCGTAAGTAGTCGATATGCCGCGCCGCGCACACCGCTTCGATCTCGCCGAAATAGCGCTCCAACTCCTCGCGGTAGCGCTTTATCAATGTGTCATCGAGAAAAAACTTGCGCTCGCGGCCGTTCTCGACATCGCGCAGCGCGACGTCGCCGTAGGCCTCCGGCGAAAGTTCCTGTGGATCGACGATGTGAATCGTCAAAACTTGATGCTTTTTGTTGGTCAACTCTTCCAGCGCCGCACGCCAGCCGATGGGATCGAACAAATCGCTGACGATGATGACAAAACCTGGCTGCCGAAAAAGATTGGTGAACGAATGGACCGCCGCGCGCAGCTGCGTTTCACCACCGCACGAAAGCCGCGTCAGAAAACCAAATAATTTAAGAATCTGCTGGCGTCCCCGTCCGAGCGTCAGCGGCTTATGCAGTGCAGCGGAAAACGACGCGCCGCCGACGCGGTCGAGGTTCTTGAGGCCGATATAACCCAATGCGGCGGCGACCTGTTTTGCGTAGGTAAGCTTCGTTGGCGCACCCTGTGCCATCGACAGACTTGTGTCGACCAAGAGATAAACATTGAGTTCTGCTTCAGCCGTGAAGATCTTTAACAACAATTTGTCCAGCCGCCGGTAGACGTTCCAGTCGACGTAGCGCAGATCGTCGCCATGCTGATAGCGCCGGTAATCGGAAAACTCCAAGCTAAAACCGCGGCGCGAGGTCGCATGCTCACCCTTGGCATTGGCGAACGTCAGCCGCTTGGCGATCAGGCGCAGGCGCTCGAGTTTGCGCAGGAAGTCGGCGTCGAAAAGCGTTTCGGGTGTGGCGTTTTCTGTCTGTCGTCTAGCGTCTGGCGTCTGGCGTTCAGCTTCCCCCGGACTCGCCGACCTTGAGATCGCGCGAACGTCAGCGACGCGCCAAACCGCCTCTCGAGCCTTTCGCGCGGCACTGGCAAATCGCTCGGATCTTAACCCCAAACGCCAGACCCTAGACTGCAAACGCATCATTCCACTTCCTTGGTCTGCTCGATCACTTCGCCGAGAATTTTCTCCGCGTTGACGCCCTCGGCGTCAGCTTCCAAATTCAAGATCAAGCGATGGCGCAGGCTCGGCAGCAGCATGATGCGAATATCGTCGAACGAAACATTCGGCCGTCCGGCAAACAGCGCGCGCGCTTTGGCCGCGAGGATAGTGCTCTGCAAGCCGCGCGGGCTCGAGCCATACTGAACATATTTTTGCGCCGCGCCATTGACACCGTTGCCGTTGGACTGCAGCGCGTGGGTTGCCAGCACCAAACGCACCGCGTAGTCCTTAACCACTTCGGCGATGGGCACATCGCGCACCCATTGGCGCATTGCCAGAATGGTCGCGCCATCGAGCACTTCGCGCAGCGCCGCCGGCGCCGCCGCCGTGGTCAAGTCGGCGATGCGGCTCAGCTCCTCGCGACTGGGATATTGCAGCAAGAGTTTGAAAAAGAACCGGTCTACTTGGGCTTCCGGCAGCGGGTAGGTGCCTTCCATTTCGATCGGGTTCTGCGTCGCCAGCACCATGAAAGGATTTTCCAAGCGATGCACCTTGCCGCCGACGGTGACGCTCTGCTCTTGCATCGCTTCGAGCAAAGCCGACTGGGTCTTCGGCGTCGCCCGGTTGATCTCGTCGGCCAACACGATATGCGCAAACACCGGCCCGCGCTGGAATTCGAAAACCTTTCGCCCGGAGGGATCGTCGGTCAGTACGTTTGTACCGGTGATGTCGGCGGGCATCAGATCGGGCGTGAACTGTACGCGAGAAAAACTCAGGCTAAGAATTTCGCCCAAACTGCGCACCATCAGCGTCTTGCCCAAACCCGGCACGCCTTCGAGCAAACAATGGCCGCCGCAGACCAGCGCGATAAATACCTGCTCGATCAACTCTTCATGGCCAACGATGACCCGCGCCAGCTCGGCCTTGACTTGATCGAACGCCGCCCGCGCGCGCTCCATGCGCGATTCGATATCTTGAACGGATTCCATATGACCTCCTTCCCCTATGCCCCACCAGGAGTGATGGTGTGGTGGAGTATTGTTCCGCGCCCAGCGCTCCTCCACTCCGTTACGCCAATTACTACGCTCACTCGATCGAGGTGAAACCCTGGAGGAGCGAAGGCATCAGCGCCAAACTTTCGTAACACTGGCCGACTCTTGGCTTTGGCCTTCGACCCTTGCACCGCTCTTCGCAAGGCAGGGTGCGGCGTCGAGGCAATGCCTTGTTGCCTTCGCTCCGCAAGGGTTTTGCCGCGATCGTTCTCACTTCTTTCCTTCGCCCAACGACATGAAGTAATTCCGAATCGTTTCTTTCAGCGCCTCGGGCACACGCTCGCTGTTGAGATCCTGCTCGGCTTGGCGCCGGTACGAAGCCACGATCTCGTCCTGCGAAAGCGTGCTCTTGCCCGGCGTCGGTTTGCCTTTGAAGACCACGCCGCTGCTTTCTCCTGCGCCGATGGTGCCTTTGACCTGCGTCGACGGACCCACGGGAAACTGCGGCAGCGATTCTTTATCATCGCTCTTTTTCCCGGGCTCACTGCCGGGGCGGTTGCTGGGGTTGCGCCCCTTTTCGCCATCTTCGGGATCGCCCGCGCTGCTTTGTTGTTCACGCCCCGGCGCGCGTGCATTGGCCTCGCCCTGTTGGCTCTGCCCCTGCTTCATCGGCTGTTGAAGAAACTGCTCGGCATCGAGCAACGCGCGGCGATCGAGCTCACCGGCAACTTGCTTTTCCATTTTATCGAGCAGTGATTTCATCTCTTTCTGTCCCATCCCGCCGCCGCCCTTTTCTTCTTTGTCGAGCTGGCGTTTGAGCTGGGGCAGCGCTGCCAAGCGATCGAGCCAGGAACCTTCTTGCTCGCGCGCGCCGGTCCCATCGCCAAATAAATCGCGCGCCGCCTCCAGCTCGGCTTTGAGCTCGCGCAGGCTTTGCTCGCTCTGCGCGGCGTTCATGGCAGCGTCTTTGGCCGCCTGCTTGCCGGCCGCGGCGATTTTCTGCGCTGCCCCGGCCAGCTCTTTTTTCATCTGCGCATCGCTGTTTTGCTTATCGATACCTTGCTGCGCCAGTTTCTCCAGCTCCTTGCCCGCCTGCAGGCTCTCTTTTAGCCCTTCGCTTTTGGCCTTTTCTTGCAACTCGCGCGCGAAGGCTTTCACCCTGTGCGCCAGCGTCTGCGGCTCGTGCAAGCGAGAACCGGTGGAAGCGGAAACATCTAACCAAACCAACAGCAACCAGAGACCCAAAAGCGGTAGGACACTGTAGGCTTGCCAACTCCAGCGCCGTGGGAACGCCAGGCGCGGCTCAAAGGCCGAGAGTTTTTCGCTCGCCTGCTCGATCACCAACTGCCGCGCCGCTGTGGTTTCCCCGCCCCGCAGTGCTTCCCACGCCGTGACGGCGCGCTCGTCGAGATGCAGCGCTTTGTCCAACTGCACCAAGGCTCGGATGCGATCCTGAGCGCGCCAGCGTTGCTTGAAAACCACCAGCGCGCCGAACAAGAGCCCAAAGCCGATGGCGACCCACGGCGAAAATCCAGCGCCAAAAAGCGCGACTAGAAACAAGATCAGGATCGCCGCCGCCAGCGCGTAGCAGGCAAGCGCCGCCAAATTGAGCTCGAGCCGCTTGCGCTGTTCCCAGCGCAAAAACGCTTTTAGCGATCGCTCAAGCTTTGGCTCTTGATCGTTCACGCCAGCTCCCGCCGCAGCGCCCAGCGATGCATGAGCAAACCCAAAGCGCCGAGCAGCAAATGAAAGCTCAAATGGACCCACGGTGCTGGCAGCCGCCAGCCGAAAACATTCAACGGCACGAGTTCCTGCCGTCCCACATAAGCCAGCAGAAACGCCACCGGGTTAAGCGGCAAGTAGAATAGGCCGGAGAGCAGCAGCAAGCCAAAGAAGAAACAGCGAACAAAAACCTGGCGGCTTTCGGCGCGCCGATCCCACAGCACCAGCGCAACTAGGCCCCAGACACCGTACGCGAAGGTGTAGAAAAGCAGCAATGCCAAGGCGCCGCCGACGGTCACCAGCGGCGTGCGCGCAATCGCGGCGGCCCAGAACAGAAATGGCAGGCACAAACCCAGCGAGCAGAGAACATGCAGACCGAGAAAAGCCAATTGGCCGCGACCGATCGTCATCGGTGCGAGCTGCTCGTTCATTACCCAATGGCGCAGCGCCTTGAAGCGCCACGGCGCAAACTCCTGATTGGCCACACGCAACGCGAAATAAGCGACCAACAACAGCGTTGTCACTGAGGTGATTTTGAACAGCCCCGCCGAACCGGTCCAGGCTTGCACATCGAGCGACGGCAGATAGAGCGACAAAAAATGAATCGGCGCGAGGATCACCAGCAAATAGAAGTAAACCTGAAAGCCCTGGCCCTCAACGAAAAACACCGCGAGACTCTCGCGCAGCACCGGGTTATTTCTCATTCCTCCTCCACCCTGGCCAGTGGAATGATGGCGCGAAACAGCGCGTACTCCTGCTTGAGAATTTGCGGGTCGTCGATGCGCACGCGCGGCTCGGGGTCTTTGATCCAGCCGAAGAACACGGCGGCGCCGCTGCTCCAGCGCGCTTCGTTCTCGCGCGAAAAAAGCGAGCTGTGAAACAGAATGTCGCGGGTCTTGTCAGAGAAATGCAGGTCGCGAAAGTTGACGCCATCGGTCATGCGCTCGTCTTGTCCCGCCGGCTTCGTTAACGAAAAAGTTTTCGCCAAGCTGGCGCCGCGCTGAATCGCGCCAAGAGCGTAGCGCTGTCCCGGCACAAACAGCCAACAGTCGACCAGATCTTTACCGCTTTGATTGTCGATCTTCATCGCCAGTTTGTCGCCCTGCGCTTCGAACTGCGCGCGCAGCGGCAGCCGCGTCACCGCGCGCATGCGAAACAGCCTATAGTCCCACTCGCGCAGCGGCAAGTGATAGCGGCTGGCGCCGCTGCCGTCTTGGCGCACAACCACAGCATCGGCCTGCTCGCGCGCGCGCGCCGCCGCCGGCTGCAGGTCGATCCAGCCGCGCTCCGGCTGCAGCTCGTAGCTGCGGCTCTGGGTCGAGAACAGGGCGATGTTAGATTGCGATTCGACGAAACCTTCGCTGTTTTGCTCGGTCACACTCGACACCAGCAAGACGCCATCGGGAATTTTGCCGCCGCGGCTAAAATAGAGGTAGCCGCCCAGCGACGCCGCGGCGATCCAGCCGGCTAGACTCATCACCACAAGCCGCGCCGCCAACTCTTGACGCTGCCACAACCAGGTGACCACGCCGAGACCCGCGAAATAAACCGCCAACGCGATGAGCGCTGTGCCAGTTGGCACGTAGCTCGAAATAAACGACGGGTTGAGAATCAACTGGGTAAAGACCGCGTCATCCCATTGGCTGCGCACCGAAGACTCGTCGCCCGCAGCCGTTCCGACGAGCGATTGGACCAGGCTTGGCAGCCCCGCCCATCCCGAGAGAGGCGGCCGACCGATATCCAACGCGAAATAAACCACGCTGCCGCGCCCACGGCTTTGCTCGACATGCACCGGCAAACCCTGCGCTTCGGTGACGACTTTGCCTTGCGTCAACGTGGCGGTTTGCGCCCAAACATCGGCGACCGAGCGCGCCGGCTGATTTTTTTCCGCCGCAGTTGTGTACGTAATGCGCCGCGCGCCGCTCACTCGCACCGGCAGAAAGCGGCTGAGCGATGCTTCCTGATAAAGCGCGTAGTTCAAGCTGGCGAGTATCACCATGCGCCCGCCGGCGATCAACCAGGTGTCGAGGGCGTTGAGCTGGGCGCGCGACAGCTCGCGCAGCGACGCATCGTAAATAATCAAATGCGACACGCCGAGCAGCGCCCGCGCATCGCCCGGCAGCTCGGGCAAGGAGAGCGCCACCAAACGGTTCGTCGCGGCCGCGCCCAAAGCGAGCGACGGCAGCGCGCCGCCATCGCCCACCAACAGCATGAGCGGCGTCGGCACGAAGTTGCGGCGCAGGTCCAGCTCGCGCGCCGCATTGCCGGCCGGGCTAGTGAACTTGATCGCCAGCGGCCGGCTGATGAAATCGGGATCGATGGTAAACTGAACGGTCTTGCGTCCCTGAGAACCAAGAAAAACTTCGCGCCGATGGTCGATCGGATAAAGCGCGCCGCCCCTGGTCGCGCCGCCCTTCCAAGCACGCACTTCAAGAATGCCCTCGGCGGGACGGCCGTTGTTGCTGAGCTCGATTTCCAGTGGGAAAGGACGGCCGAGCTGAAACACGCCGTGGAAACCGACCCGCGCTTCGAGGAAAATATCGGCGCGGCAAAGATCCGGTAGGAAAGCCAAGAAAACCAAAAGGCCGGCAGCATAAAAATACTTGCCGGCCCATTTCACTGCAATGGTCAGCCAACTCGCGCTCGCTTTGTGCTCAGCCCTGGCGGCTGAAAAGGGCATACGGCCTTTCCAAAGAGGCCCGGCCCACGCGCGGCAGCGATCTTACTCTACATAGTCGACACTGAGGATATCGAAAGTACGGACGCCCGTGGGAGTGCGGACCTGAACTTCGTCCCCCTCGCTCTTGCCGATCAAGGCGCGGGCGATGGGAGAGCTGATCGAAATCTTGCCGTTCTTCGGTTCCGCTTCGTGATCGCCGACAATTTTGTATACCACCTTGTCGCCGGTTGCACCATCTTCCAGCGACACCGTCGCACCAAAGACGACTTTGTCGCCGGAGAGCTTGGTGATATCGATCACCTGCGCGCGCGCGATCTTGTCTTCGCACTCGCGGATCTGAAAATCGAGCAGCGACTGCCGTTCTTTGGCGGCGTGAAACTCGGCATTTTCCGAGAGATCGCCGTGACTGCGCGCTTCTTCGATGTCACGGATGTTGCGCGGCCGCTCGACGGTTTTTAAACGCTTCAATTCTTCCAACAGGAACTGGTAGCCTTTGGTGGTCATCGGGACGCTTGCGTCAGCCATTCCTCAACTCTCCTGGACGATAAAAACCAAAGGGGAGGCTCAGCCCCCTCTGGAAACCCATTAACGGATGCACGCCAGGACCGGCGCGCTGATGACAAAATAAAAACCCCTCGGAATCGCTCCCGAGAGGCCTTAAATATTCGGCATCTCCCAGCTGTTCAGTTCTGGGAATATTTTAGCATCGGCTTCGCTTTATGCAACCGAAGCCGGCGGGTGACCGCCGGCGGTGCCAAGCTCAAGGTTTTGGGGGTCCGATTTTGACATCGGCGGGATTCGTCTGCTGATTCTCGATCAGCTCACGGCCGCGCTCTAAGCCCGTGGATACAACACATCGACCATGGCGCGCTTGTGATACAACGGCGTGCCCAAGTGCTGATAGAGCGAGTTGGCCAACACGCTATGCGCCATCAGCGGGTGCTTGTAGTCAGTCCCCGGACCAGCCCACACCATGTGGGCAAAGTGACAAGTTTGATAGTAGCCTTCGCTGGCGATGGACTTGGCCTGGTGCGCGCTGGCGCGCGCGTCGATGCCGTTATCGAGCTTCCAAAGAGTTTCATAGGTGGTCCAGCGCGAGCCGTCGAGATGGATCGAGATATCGACGCAGTGATCCTGCACCCGTTGAAAGCGGCCAATCGGCTGGCCGAAAACAATGCGCGTGCGCGTGTACTCGTTGGTCGTCTCAAAAATCTCCTGGCACGCGCCGACCTGATAGGCACAGAGCATCGGCAAGGACTTGATCAAAGCGCGGTCGACCACGGCCCAGTCGCCGATCAAATTATTTGCCGCCACCACAACATTTTCAAAAGTCACTTCCGCCGCCCCAATCATGAAACCGGTGATCGGCTTGACGGTAACGCCAGGAGTATTGCGATCGACCAACGCCAGCGCCACGTCACCCCGCTCGGTTTTGGCCGCACAGATAAAACTCGTCGCCGCCTCGCCGTCGAAGACAAAGCGCTTTTTGCCGTTGAGGGTAAAGCCACTGGCGGCAGGAGCAAGCCGTGTCTCTACCGAGCGCGGCCCGAATTGAATCGGATCGTCGGAGATCGCGGGAATAACGATGGAGGTGCCATCGCAGATTTTCGGCAGCAGCGATTTCTTTTGCGCGTCCGAGCCGCCGGCAAGAACAATCTCCGCCGCCAACACGCCCGAAGAAAAGTACGGCCCCGGCAGCGGCCCACGTCCCAATTCCTCGAAGACGACACCGCAATCGGTGTACGCCGTCCCACCGCCGCCAAACTCATCAGGCACGGTCATGCCGAGCCAACCGACTTCCGCCGTCTTTTTGTACAGCTCGGGAATAAAAAACTTCTTAGTCCGATACCATTCCGTAACGGTGTAAGACGGCGCCTCGGACTTTATGAAATCCGACGTCACCTTCTTTAACATGTTCTGATCGTCGTTGAGTTTGAGATCCATGGGGAACTCCTATTTTTAAACCGCACAGAACGCCAAGGGGGAAGGGCGGGTTTGAAACCCGCCCCTACCTAGCAATTCTCATTGTGTCTTTGCGGTCATTCTCCGAATCCGATTTTTACTTTGCGTTCTTTGCGGTTAACAAATTCCGAATCCGAGCCTCTGATGTTTTGCGCCTTTTGCGCTTTTTGCGGTTAATTTCTTATCCGAACTTCGTGCCCTTCGCGCCTTCGTGGTGAGTCATTTTTTCACACCGTCGTCGGCGCTGCCTCACCGCCACTCGGCCGCCCCAAGCCCAATCGCCGCGCGATGATTAACCGATCGGTATCGAGCGTGCCGCCGCCGTGCAGCCAGCCCGGGCCGCTGCGCACGGTGTATTCGAAATCGTCCTTCTCATGCACGGTGTCGTCGGGCACCAGCGCTTCGAAGCCGAGAATTTTTTGCACGCGCTCGGAATTGCGCAACCGGACCATGCGCTGCCAATAGAGATATTGCGGCCCGCCGTAGGGATGCGGATCGCGCACATGGCGATGCCAGAAGTTGCGAAAGCCCATCAGCCGCTGCACGTCGAGATCGTTGATCACCTCGGCAAGCAGATCCCTGACGTCCTGATCTTCCATCAGGCTCTTGCTGTCGAACTTTGCTTTCTGGCAATGGGCGATCAGCCGTTTGATCAGGGGATTTTCCTGCACGCTGCCGCCGCCGCCATGCTCCAATTCCAGGTAGCTGTTCGCGACTTTCCAACCGTTGTTCTCGCCGCCGACGAGATTCTTCGCCGGCACGCGCACGTTGTCGAAGAACACCGCGTTCTTGATGCCCATCATCAAGTGCAAATGTTGAATCTCAATGCCGGGCAAGTTGGCGGGAATGTAGAGCCAGCCCAAGTTTTCATGGCGCTTGCCGCCCGGGTTGGTGCACACCAGCGTCCAGAGATAGTCCGGCGGCAAATGATGGCCGACGAGAATCTTCTGGCCGTTGACGACATAGTGATCGCCGTCGCGAATCGCTTTGGTCAAACAGGTCGCCACGTCGCTGCCGCCCTGCGGCTCGGTCAACACCTGCCAGACCGCTAGCTCGCCGCGCATCATCGGCGGCAGAAACTCATCCTTTTGCTCTTCAGTGCCGAACTTCATCAGCGCCGGCGCGACCAAGCGTGCCAGCGTGTAGAACACCGAGCCCAACGGCAAACCGTATTTGTCGATCTCGGTTTCGAGCACGAACTGGTGATCGAGTGTCATCCCGCCGCCGCCGTATTTCTTAGGATAGGTCGGAAACAGCCAGCCCTTTGCCCCGAGCTTGCCGGCAAGCCGACGGCGAAATTGATATTCCTCGTCGACTTCGCGCGTCGACCAGATCGCCGACCAGCGCAGATGCTCGCTGCCCTTCATGTTCTCCGCCAACCACTCGCGCACCTCTTTGCGAAACGGGCTGATCTCCGGGCTGTCGGGGGCTAGATTGAAGTCCATGGGTAACTCTCCTTCTTAACTTCAAGGCGTGACCGCACGATTTCCGTACTACTAAAAGCGCAGGCGAATGTCTAACGAATCGGAACCGGAGAATTTCAACCACAAAGGGTCACAAAAAAGCGGACGAGGAAATTAACCGCAATAGACCCAGAAGGCGCGGATTCGGAATTTGTTAACCGCAAAGAACCCAAGGAACGCAAAGTAAAAATCCGATTCGGAGAATAACCGCAAGAAGCGCAAAACGAACCAGGGGTCGATGAATCGCCGTCTTTACTACGTCAGAATTCTTCTTTGCGTTCTCTGCGTTCCCTTCGACTTTGCTCAGGACATGCTTTGCGGTTAGATTCTCCGGGTTCCGAATCCGTCGAAATCCATTTTTGCGACTTTTGCGTTTTTTGCGGCGATTCTTTTCTTTGGTGGCGGCTCTGCGGTTATGACTCAGACATCCCACTCCCCCGCCACCAACCGCGGGATCACCGGGTGCAAAATTCGATAGGACAAACCCCAAAGCCGATGCGGCCCGACTTGATAAAAACTAACCTGCTCAGATTTCTGCCAGGTCGAGAAACGGCCGATCATCTTGTCGTGCGCACCGGGCCGAGTGAGGTCGCTCAGCTTCACGTCGATAATCTCAGCAATCTCGCGCTCGGCGATCTCCCAGCGGCTCGGGACAGCAATGCGCGCTAAGTAGGGGAATACCCGATATCCCGTCGTCCGCGTCTGCGTCATCGGCAGCTCGCACAGCACGTCGGCGCGATCGATCGCCAACCCCAACTCCTCGCGCACTTCGCGCAGCGCCGTGTCGAGCATGGTCTCGTCTTCCGGATCATATTTTCCACCGGGAAACGCCACCTGATCCCCATGCACGCCGCCCGGCTTGCGCAAAATCATCACGATATGCAGCTCACCGTCGCTGGCGCGGTAGACGGGAATGACAATGGCGGCGTCGATCATGCTGATTTCTAACGTTGCACCACGAAGACGCGAGAGCACGAAGTTCGGAAAAAACATTTCTTTCTTCTCTTACCTTCGTGGCATTCGTGGTGAATATCTCCCCTCCGAAACTTTGCACGTTTGCCGGAGATTCTTCCGGTCGGTTGCGGCTGCACCGCGCTGGGCCCTTTGTGGTGAATTCTCCTCTTATACCGTCGTCGGCGCGGCTTCCTGCGACGGTCGCCCCAACCCCAAACGGCGCGCAATGATCAAACGGTCGGTATCGAGGGTGCCACCGCCATGGAGCCAGCCGGGGCCGCTGCGCACGGTGTATTCGAAATCGGCTATTTCATGGACCGATAGGTCAGGCACCAGCGCTTCGAAGCCGCAAATCTTCTGCACCCGTTCGGAATTGCGCAGGCGAACCATGCGCTGGTAGTAGAGAAATTGCGGCCCGCCGTACGGATGGGGATCTTTCACGTAACGATGCCAAAAGTTGCGCAGCCCCATCAAACGCTGCACGTCGAGATCGTTGAGCAGATCGGCAATGACATCGCGCACATCTTGATCTTCCATCAAGCTCGCGCCATCGAATTGCGCCTTTTGGCAATGCTCGATCAAGCGTTTAAGCAACGGATGTTCCGCGACGCTGCCGCCGCCGCCGTGCTCGAGCTCCAGGTAGCTGTTGGCAACTTGCCAGCCATTGTTTTCGCCACCGACCAGATATTTCGCCGGCACCCGAACGTTGTCGAAGAACACGGCGTTCTTGATGCCCATCATCAAGTGCAAATGTTGAATCTCAATGCCGGGCAAATTGGCTGGAATGTAGAGCCAGCCCAAGTTTTCATGGCGCTTGCCGGCGGGATTGGTGCAGACCAGCGTCCAAAGAAAATCCGGCGGCAGATGATGGCCGACCAAGATCTTCTGGCCGTTAACAATGAACTCGTCGCCATCGCGTATCGCCTTGGTCTGGCAGTTGGCGACGTCGCTGCCCCCCTGGGGCTCGGTCAGCACTTGCCAAATCGCCAACTCACCGCGCATCATGGGCGGTAAAAACTCTTGCTTTTGCGCCTCGGTGCCGAACTTCATGAGCGCCGGCGCGACCAATCGCGCCAGCGTGTAGAATACGGCGCTCAGCGGCAAGCCGTAGCGATCGATCTCGGTTTCAAGGACGAACTGATGATCGAGCGTGAGCCCGCCGCCACCGTATTGCACCGGGTAAGTGGGAAACAGCCAGCGCTTCTGCCCGAGCTTGCCCGCGAGCGCGCGGCGAAATTTATACTCCTCGTCATTCTCGCGCGTCGACCAATTGCCCGACCAGCGCAGATGCTCGCTGCCCTTCATATTTTCCGCCAACCACGCGCGCACCTCTTGGCGAAACGCGCTGATCTCCGGCGTATCCGGTTGCAAACTAAAATCCATCAGTAGCTCTCCTGTTCCGCTGTCTCTCGCCAAGCCTGCATCAAAGTCATCGGGGGCGCAACCCTTACCTAATCGGTTTCGAATTTCGGATTTTGCTATTGGGCTAAACGACGCTAACCCAACCTAAGGGTCTGATTTGTCACGCCTGACCGACGATGGATAAAACCCCGCACTTTGGATTTCCACCGCAAATTCGGCGTGGATTCCGCTACATTCAATTTCCAACAGAGCGACCGTAGATATGGCGTATATCGCGCTCCGACGTGAAGTCTTGTCGGATCGCGCGGGCCTGGTGTCACGTGCTTATGAGCTAAAAGTCGACTCGACCCCTTTGTGTGGGACCCCTTTGTGTGTGTGTGTGGCTTGTGGTCCATCAGTCCGTCGACCAGCCAGTACCAGTTGAAGGTTGACTCGACGACGATGCCTTCGCGTGATTCCCGGTACGCCGCCAGTTGCTGCGTGATCAACGCCAGATCATTCGGCAAGCGCTTCTCATAGACAACGCGTCCTCCTCGTCGCTCAACACCACCACGTTGTTATTCGAGTGTAGATCAATAGCTCCGTACAATTTCATCTCCGTTTCCTCCTTCGGCACAAATTTCATTCCTCAAATTACTGCCTACTGGAGAATTCGGCTAGATGATTATCAAGTCGGCTTTTAGCTCTTAAACGGAGAATCCAATAGGATCGCGCTTTGATTTCCACTTTCTTTTGGCTGGGAGTCGGCGTGTGCCTGTAAATCAAATACTCGTTCCGTTGGAACACATAGAAGCCGGAGTTTCGTTGTGCGTCAAGCAACATGCTTTCACTGCTGCGGCGGACGACGCTAACCGCGGAGTCAGATGCTGGCAAGACGCTCAACGGTGTCCGGGTAACGCTTCACGAGACTGATCAGCGATACGGCCTGCGCGTTTGGAATTATACGCAAGTTACCTATGATACCCTGGGCGGGGAAAGCCCCAATCAAAGAATACGGAGATGTAAAATCTTTTCGCGCAAAAAAGGCCCGAGTGAAAACTCCTCGGGCCTTTGACATCAAAGCAACGATTAAGTATTAGACCCCCCCAAACCCCTCATCCTGCGCTTCATCCAACAACCACGGATCTTTGATCTCGGTGGTCGGTCCCTTGCCGCTCAGCACGTTGGCGACTTCCCTCGCCGCGTGGCTTTGGCAATCGATGTACGACTCGTCCGAGTTTGCTGAGGTGTGGCAGGTGACGATGACATTGGGCAGTGTTAACAGCTTGTGATCGGCGGGCAGCGGTTCCGGCTCCGTTACATCCAATGCTGCACCGCGCAACTCGCCGGCGACCAGTGCGTCGAACAGCGCGTCGCTGTCAACCAGGCCGCCGCGGGCGCAGTTGATCAAGTACGCCGTGTTTTTCATCATTTTGAACTGCGGTGTGCTGAACATTTTTCTCGTGCCCTTGGTCAGCGGCGCGTGCACGCTGATGAAGTCAGAGGTCTTCACCAGCTCGTCGAAAGAAACCATTTTCACGCCCATCTGCTCGGCGATCTTCGGATCGAGATAGGGGTCGTAGGTCTGCACGTTCAAGCGCATGCCCTGGGCGCGCGGCGCCACTTGCTTGCCGACGTGGCCCAGGCCGACGATGCCCATGGTGCGGCCCTGAATGCGATAGACGGGGCCGCGATAGGCGTGCAACTCGGCGGTGTGGCGCTTCCACTTGCCCTCATGAACGTACTGGTTCATGCGCATGAGCTTGCGCGAAATCGCGATCATCAAACCGATGGCCTGCTCAGCGACTTCGATAGAGTTGCAGCCAGCCGCGTTGCAGATCGTCAAGCCGTATTCCTTCGCCGCCGCGAGGTCCATGCGGTCGACGCCGACGCCGGTGCGCGCGACGACCTTGACTCGTTTCATCTTGCTGATGGTGTCTTTGGACAGCGGCACCGAGCCGTGCATGATGATGCCGTCGGCGTCCTTGGACATCTCGACGACGTCGGCCTCAGTCACCGGGCGGCGGATGGTCATGTCGGCGTCGATCTCTTTCAAGATCGGCCGAATCAGACTTTCCGGTACGTCGTTGCTGCCAAAATAAACTACGTGAAACTTAGCCATTGTTAGTTAACCTCCAGGCCGTACATGCGCACCGGATTGTCCCACAAGATTTTCCGCCGCGCTGCTTTGGAAAGGTGATCGTTCTTGGTCATGTCGCCGACGGTGCGATCGGGAAATTTGCCGATGCAGTCGCTGTGCGGATAGTCAGTCGCAACCACGAGATAGTCCTCGCCGACATGCTCGACGTAGGCTGGCGCCAATTCTTCGCCTGCTTCGCTGCTGGTCCAGCACTGGCGCTTAAAATAATAGCTCGGTTTATTCTTGGTCACCGCCTCACGCCCCTGGCCCTCGTGCTCCCAGTGCTCGTCCATGCGCTCCAACCAGAACGGCACCCAGCCGCAGCCGGACTCGAGATGGGCGACTTTTAACTTGGGAAATTTCTCTAACACGCCATCAGCACACAAGTTCAAACAAGCGAGCATCTGTTCCAACGGATGGCAGGCGATATGCCGGCCAAATTCGCTGTAGCGGTCCGAGCCCGCCTGCGGCAAAGCCGTGCGCGCCCCTTCGTGGACGCAGACGGTCATGCCGAGATCGGCCGCGGCGGCATAGACTGGATCGTAGTCGGGGCTCGCCATGGTGCGGCCGCAAATCTTGTTGGGCCGCCAAAAAATACCGACCAGCCCGAGTTTTTTGGCATGCTCCAATTCTTGCACCGCGCGCTTGGGATCTTGCAGCGGAATCAGGCAGACGCCGTAGAGCCGCTTGTCGCTCTCGCTGCAGTAATCGGACATCCAGGTATTGTAGGCCCGGCAGATCGCGGCAGAGAGTTCCGGATCGAGGTTGTCACGCCACATGATGTAGAGACCCACCGTGGGGAACAGCACGCCGAGGTCGACGCCTTCTTTGTCCATATCGCGCACATTCGACTTGGCATCAAACTTCGATGCCAACGCCTCAGCGAAGGTCTCGCGCCAGCGCTTCGACGCGGCGAAAGTAAAGCCGTAATCTTCCTGCTTGGCGGCATCGCGCAACTGGTCGGCGTCGGAAATTTTTTCGCCGTCGACTAACCGATAGGATTGATTGGGCCCGCGAATTTCCACGCGGCTGCGAAATTTTTCCGGCAAATATTTGGCGAACAAATCCGACGGCTCGAGCACGTGGCGGTCGGCATCGATGACTTTGAATCCATCTCTCATAGTTAACTCCTTTCGCGATTGGCGCGGCGACTGGCCCGACGATTTCTGTTTGCGACAACCATAAATAGGACGACTCGCCGCGATGAGTCAACCGCGCCCACGGCCACTCCGACGACCGAGTGAATCGACTACGATTGACAATAATAGGGCACCGGCGTAGGTGAGTCGCATGAAGACCCAACGCAAAGTTTTTTCTCTCTCGATCGTCGTTCTGCTGGTTGGACCCAAAAAAAGAGGCCCGGTCTCTCGTGAGCCGGGCCTCTAGTGAGCGGCGAAATCCGCTGCAGTAACCGTGAAAAATCTATTTGCGCTGAGATACCAAACCGGTCAACAGCGCGCCCAAACCAAGCAGAAGCAGAGCAGACGGCTCTGCAACCCGCTGCAGAAACCCTCGGATTTCGCCGCCTGGAAATTGGCTTGAATGAATATTGAAATAAGCTTGGCCGCTCGCAAGTCCTGCGGCCAAGGCAGCTTCGGCTCCAGCACCAGTGCCACCATTGTTGGTCAAAAATGCAGGCCGGTATGTCGTCGTTGCTTCCGTGTTTAAGGTGTTTTGATAAGTTCCAGAAGTGACTCCTAATGGAAACCCCGGCAACGCGCCTACCCCAGGAACCGCGACAGCCACATTTCCTGGAGGGGCTACACAGCAATGAATATGCGCATCGCTGGTGTTCGCCACCAATCCACTAAAGCTCGCCTGGATAAAAAGGGTATTGGCATCAGTGTCGATGATGACAACCGCATTGCCCGTACCCGGCGAGTTGTTCGATGGGTTTTCCGCAGCGCCGGTGAGGTTCACCGCATATCTGATTGGCACCGCAAGGCCTGTCGAGGCACTCAGCATAAGAGCTGCTAAAACAAGCGGGGTAATTAGTCGTTTCATAGGCAGTCCTCCTCCAGGTTGTTTCTTCAGACGGGGCCAATCCTAGTTGCGACAGGATGTGATTGTCAAACAAATTGTAAATAGGCCTCAGCAAAATTTTTAACACTCGATCGGAGGATCATACGGAAATCCCCGATCGAGTCTGTAAGATTTATTGACAAGTAAGAGCAGCCGACAAGAATCCTTTTTAAGTCGGACTGCTTGACCGCTCGCTGGCGCCATACTAAAGATCAGCAGAATTTACTTAGCCAAATTGAGAGGACTTACAATTATGGTTGCACCCAATCTCAAACGTGCCGGTAACGAGCTTGGCGCTAGAACGACATATGAACTATTTCTCGAGCGCGAGGGCATTCCTGCTCTTGGCGGTTTTCACATCGAGGACATCAATAAGGTGGACCTCGCACGGTGGCCGCGTGTCGACGGGCGCGGTGTGTATTTGAACCTCGAAGGATCCGAAGGCGTGAACAATTGTTACATCTGCGAGATCGCGCCCGGGAAAGCGCTCGCGCCGCAAAAGCACATGTTCGAGACACTCTTGTTTGTCGTCAGCGGCCATGGCGCCACGACCATCTGGCAGGAGGGTGGCAAGAAACAAACGTTTGAGTGGGGCGAAGGCGCGCTGTTCTCGCCGCCGCTCAACGCGACCTACCAGCACTTCAACGGCGCCGGCGACAAACCGGTGCGGCTGTTGGCAATGACCAATGCGCCGACGGTGTTGAACCTCTACCACAACATCGATTTTGTTTTTAATTGCGACTACAAATTCAGTGACCGCTACGCTGGCGAGGAAGATTTTTTCAGCGGCAACGCGAAAATTCCCGGCGAGGGTTTTCACGACACCAATTTCATTCGCGACGTGCGCAGCTATGAGCTGCCCGAGCGCAAAGACCGCGGCGCCGGCGGCAAAATGTTGATGATCGAGATGTCTAACAACGTCATGTCGGCGCATATCTCGCAGTTTCCAGTCGGCACCTACAAAAAAGCCCACCGCCACGGCGCCGGCGCCCACGTGATTATTCTCAAGGGCGAAGGTTTCTCGGTAATGTGGAAAGAGGGCGACGACATCAAGCGCTACAACTGGCGCGCCGGCAGCTTGATGGTGCCACCCGAGCGCTGGTTCCACCAACATTTCAACGTCGGCCGCGAGCCGGCGCGCTATTTGGCGCTGAAGCCGTTTAGCAGCCGCAAATTCCCCGGCTTGAGAAAGCAATGGGGCACTTCGGAAAGCGTCAAGAACGGCGGCGACCAGATCGAGTACGAGGATGAGGATCCGCGCATTCGGCAGATGTTCGAAGAGCAAGCCGCCAAGCGCGGTGTCGTAAGCCAGATGACCGGCGTGTACAAGGCGGCATAGACGATGTTCCGATTCGGATTGCCTCGCGCAAAGGCGCAAAGGCCGCAAAGTTCGGAAAAAAACTATTCTTACCTTTGCGTCCTTCGCGTCCTTTGCGCGAGGCAATTTCTGCGGCTGCTCATCTTCTTCTTAATCGCACTTTACCCACTCACCCACACCGCAGAGGCCGCCGATAAAGTCCGCATCGCGGTGACCAATCTTAACATGTCGTTCCTCCCGACCGGTGTCGCATTGCGGCGTGGCTTCTTTCGCGACGAAGGGCTCGACGTTGAGATTATCCGCATGAACACGCCGAATACGCTCGCCGCCATGACCACCGGCGACGTCGGCTATACGCTGTTGTTCGGCTCGGTCGTTCGCGCCGCGCTGCGCGGTTTGCCGATTCGCGCGCTGGCGAGCCTACTCGACAGCCCGACCTACGCCCTGATCGCGCGGCCGGAATATAAGTCGCTCAAAGATCTCAAAGGCAAAACCATCGGCATCGCCAACTTTGGCGGCACGGACGAAGTGCTATCACGCATGTGGTTCCGCAACGCCGGCATCGACGCCGACAAAGAAGTCAAGTATCTCGCCCTCGGTCCCGATCGCGCCCGACTCGCGGCGCTCAAAGAAAACATCGTCCAAGTGTCGATCATTTCGCCACCGGGGGACACGCTTGGTAGCCAGATGGGCTTTCACGTGCTGACCCGCGCGCACGAGCAGTTCAACTTTCCCTTCATCGGCATCGGGACGAATTTGAAAGCGCTCAAAGAGCGACCGCAGGAGGTAAGAAAGGTCGTCAAATCGCTGGTGCGCGCCAACCGTTTCATCCGCGACGACAAAGAAGGCGCGGTGCGCGTGCTGGCCGATTGGGCGAGACTCGAGCGCGAGCACGCCGTGGCCTCCTGGGAGTCGACGTGGAAAGTCTTCAGCGCCGACGGCACGATTCCGGCGGACGGTCTGCGCCTGGTCTTGGACCAAGCCAAGGCGGAAATGAAACTGGCGAAGGAACTGCCGCTGAGCGAAATCGTCGACCCGGCGCCGCTGCAAGACGCGCAGCGGGAGCTGGGGATAAGAAAGTAAGATTCACCACGGAGTACGGGGGCACAGAGTCCGGATTAGAACAACCACGAAACACACGAAATACGTGAAAGGTTTCGAATTTATTTTCGTGTGTTTCGTGTATTTCGTGGTTACTCCTAATCCGAACTCCGTGTCCTCCGTGCCACTGTGGTGAATCAGGAGCATCTATGACCGAAGAACAACAATTACGCGAACTGGACGAGCGGCTGCGCAAGCTCAGCGTCGATGGACTCTGGTCGCAGCCTTCTGAGGCCGACAAGGCGACCTACAGTAAAGATCCGCACACCACTGTGCTACCGCATGTCTGGAAGTGGCCGGAGATGTACGACGCGATTCAAACCGTCGCCAACATGCACGGCCTCGACGGCAAAGCGGAGCGGCGCGTCTTGCGCCTGATCAATCCTGCTTACTTGAACAACACCAATCGGCGCCAACGCACGACGACGCACACGATGTTAATGACGCTACAGCTCTTGAAGCCCGGCGAGATCGCCCACGACCATCGCCACAATTTCGCTGCGTTCCGATTTATCTTAAAGGGCAGCGGCGCCTACACCGTCGTCGAAGGTGAGAAGATTCCCATGGAAGCGGGCGATTTGATTCTCACACCGTCGATGACGTGGCACGGCCATCGCAACGGCAATGAAGCCGTGGTGTGGTTGGATGGCTTGGACAATCCCCTGCTGTTCCTGCTGCAGTCAATTACCTGGGAGGCCCATTCAGATCGCATGCAGCCGATGAAAAACGAAGCGGAGCACACCGCGCCGCGGCTTGGCATGACACGCGCGACCTGGGAGGCGACAAACGACAGGCCCAGCTACAACCTGCACTACAAATGGAGTGACACTTACGCGAATCTAAAGCGTCTCAGCGCCGGCCCGTGCAGTCCTTACGATGGTGTTTCTCTGGAATATGTCAACCCTGAGGGCGGCCACACAATGCCAACCATGTCCTGCGGCATTCAAATGCTGCGCCCCGGTGAAGTGACCAAGACGCACCGGCACAACTACAGCACCGTCTACCACGCTTTTCGCGGCAACGGCACGATGATCGTCAACGGCGAAAAATTTGAATGGGAACAGGGCGACTGCTTCGTCCTGCCGCTTTGGGCGTGGCACAGCCACCAGAATCGTTCGAAGAGCGACGATGCGATTCTGTTTTCCGTCAGCGATCGGCCGGTGATGGAGGCGTTGAAGCTGTTTCGCGAAGAACCCGGCGAGGGATAGCTCTACCAAAGTAGTGTAGGTCGGGTTAGCGCAGCGCAACCCGACAAGTCACGCCCAAAGTCTACGAATCGGAATGTTGGGTCACGCTCACGCTAACCCACATATTCGGCCCGCCTGTCCTGAGGTTTTTATCGGGAGCAACCGATTTAACGTGTTCGCCTTCAGCGGTTTGAACTCGTTTAGGACAAGATTCTCGGTCCAAACAACTTCACCGCATTGTCCCAGAGAATTGTCCGCTTTGCATCGGCCGACGTGATCTGTGCGTCAAACATCGGCAGAGCCTTGGCGGGTTCAACGGCGTCGGCATGCGGATAATCTGTGTTCCAGACGATGTTTTCGCCGTTCAGTTCGCTCACTACAAAGTTGAGGGCTCGCTCGTCGCTATCGCAGGAAATCGTGCACTGGCGCATGAAATATTCGCTCGGCAGCATGCAGAGCCTTTCCGACTTACCCATGACGCTGTTGCGGCCGTGCGTATGATCGTCCATGCGGCCGAGCCAAAACGGCAGCCAGCCGGCGTTCGATTCGAGAATCGCCAAACGTAGTTTCGGAAACCGTTCGAGCAGGCCGGTGAAGATAAAGTGGCCGAGGGTCGCCATGTTGTCGCACGGAAAACCAAGCGCATGATTCAAGCCGCGCAGCGCCAGCTCCATGTCGTCTTTGCGATGGCCTTCCAATTTTCGAAACGGCTGGAAGCGGCGCTGACGATTTTCACCGTGGCAGGCGATGGGAAAATCGAGCTCGCAGGCAAGCTGCCAGAGCGGGTCGTACTGCGGCTCGTGCAGCCACTTGCCCTCGGGCAGGTAAGGATTGCGCACCGAAACCGCGCCCAACTCGGTGACAGCGCGGCGCGCTTCTTTAACCATCTCACCGACATCGGAGCCCGGCAGCACGGCGACAAACTTGAGCCGCTTGGGGTCGGCGCTGCAATACTCATGGCACCAATTGTTGTAAGCCCGGCACATGGCAGCGCCGAGCTGCAAGTCTTTGAGCGCCACACGATAGGCGAAGTTGCCGTTGTTGCCGGTCGGCAAGAGCACTTGGATATCCCATCCAAACTGATCCATGTCGCGCAGGCGAATGGCCGGCGACCACCATTGCCGGTAGGCTTCGCCATATTTTTCTTCCATCGCCCGCCGGGCGCTCTCAGGCGGCGCCGCTTGGATCTCGCCCTTGCCGATGAATTCCCCATCGGGCTCGTACACCATGATGTTGCCATCCATAAAGGCAACTTTGGGGACCTGATCGCGGTATTTAGCCTCGACATTGCGCGTCCAAAGATCCTGCGGCTCGTGCATGTGCCCGTCGGCGTCGATAACGTTGAATCCGTTCCACATCGCGACCTCCAGAATACCGGATTCGGATCAATTAACCGCAGAGAGCGCAAAGAACGCAAAAGTTCCGAAATCTCATCTTTGCGGCCTTTGCGTCTTTGCGCGAGTTTTTTCAGATCAGTCTACGGCCACTAACTTGCCACTCTGGTGCTCGACCGTTTTCCCGGTCATCTCCATGCCCGCTTGCGCGGCGAGGACAAAGCCGTTGCCCAGTGAATCCGGCGCCGGCAAGCGCTGGCGCGCTTCCTCAGGTGCGTCCTCGGTCGCAATCGCTTGCTTGGGACTGAAGGCAACGACGCAGACGTTCCACTCGCGCTCTTCCTCGGCCATGTATTTCGTAAAGGTGCGGATCGCGTCTTTGCTGACGACGTAGGGCGACGCGCCGTGGTTCTCCGGGCGCCCGCCGCCCCAGAGATTGACGATATTCCCCGAGCGCCGCTCCTCCATAAATGGCACAACGTACTTGGAACAGAGAAACGTGCCGCCAAGATTCGTTTGAATCACGCTGTTCCAAAAATCGTAACTGAGATTTCTCACCCGCGGCCACTTCGGAATGCCCCAGTTGAAATGGGGCACGATGCCGGCGTCGTTGATCAACGCGTCGATTTGGCCGAAGCGCGTGGCCGTTTCGTGCATCAATCGGCGCACGTCTTTTTCATCGCGCACGTCAGTCGGCACGGCCAGCACTTCGGCGCCCAATCCTTTGATTTCCCCTGACGTTTTGTGCAGCCGCTCGGCATCGGCGTCGGCCAACACGACCTTCGCGCCCGCCTTTGCCAGTGTATGCGCCGCGTGACGGCCGATGCCCTTGGCGCCGCCTGTAACGATGACTACTCTTCCCTGCATGATATAAGCCTCCTAATTTAATGTTTCAAAAATCTCGGGCAAAATCTTTATTGCGTAGTTGCGCAATTGCGCAACTATGCAAGTATCAGCTTTCGTCCGGCTCACCGTCGGCGCCGCTTTCGATCATTTCTTCAAAATCATCAGGCAGCGGCTCACCAGTTTCATCGGCCATCGTCTTACCCATCTCTTTAGCCCAGCGCGCCATCGCCTTGGGATCGTCCATGTCGCCCAGCTGACTCAAATCGGCGATATCTTCAATGGATCGCTTGGACCGCGCCCGTGCGGGGCGCGAGATTAACTTGCGCAGTTTTTTACCGCCGCATCGGGTGCATTCTGGCTCGTTCGAGTCAGCCACGACGCCAACGAGACAAGAGAAGGGTTTCTTACAGTCAAGACAAAGGTACTCGTAAATCGGCATCTCCACGCGCTCCCAGTTCTCGTCGAGCAGTCGGCCGAAAAACTCTTCGGAGCCCTTCGACTGAGCTCCGGGCGCACGGATCGGAGGTGGAATCTTTGCAGAAAGTCCGTTCATGCTGAGCTTGTCGAAGCATTCTTACGAGTTTTCAGCAGCCCGCAGCGATATTTCCCCTCAGAGCTTAAGCGGGCGCGATGAATCGCGGCCCTTGCTACGCCGGATCTCTCTGCTTTCCGCTCTCTCGGCGTCTCCCTACTTTCGCCAGCTGTGCACTGGCTGCCAACCCAGCAACTCCTTGGCGCGCGTGTTCGAATAGACGCCTGCGCTGCCGGTCAGCGCGCGCGCTTTGTCGCCTATCGCCGGTTTGACACGCGGATAGAAATCGCACAGCGGCTCGGCGATGGTGCTGTCGTCGGCAACGGCGAACATGATCGTGCCGCCGCGCAGCGGCCGTTTGACGGCTAAACCAAACGCCACTGCCAAATCGCGCGCGTCGACGTAGCTGTAAGCCTGAAACCCGGACGGCTTGCGGCCGCCGGATTTGCTCATCTCTTCGAGCTCATCGGGTGTCACCACGCCGCTCGGCCTAAGGCTGACAGTCACCAATCCCTTCAGCGCGTAGGAGCGCGCGATCGTCTCGCCGATCTCTTTCGACAAGCCGTACACATCCACCGGGCGGAGCGGATGGTTTTCATCAATCGGCAAATAGTCGGGCATGAAGTCTTCGCTGTAGCTCCAGCCCACTATCGCATTGCTACTCGCGGAAACGACCCGTTTCACACCGAGGCGAAAGGCGGCGTGATGGACATTGAACGTGCCGATCACGTTGGTCTCATAAACCAAGCGGGTCGTCGCGATGTTGGGATTGTGAATCGCAGCAAGATGAATCACCGCATCGGCGCCGTGCATCGCTTCCATCACTTGGCCAAGGTCCTGAATATCGCCGATGAGATATTTCACCGCGCCGCGCTCGGGCCCAGGGATTTGGTCGAGCACCGTAACTTGATGCGAAGCACTGACCAACTCCTGAACGAGATAGCGGCCAATTTTGCCTTGTCCACCGGTGACGAGAATCTTCATGGCTTTGTGGCTGTATTCTTTACCTCCCTTTGAAAAAGGGGGGTAGGGGGGATTTTCGTCGTCGCGAAAAAAACAAATCCCCCTCGATCCCCCCTTTTCCAAAGGGGGAAGCAACGCACTTCGTGCATCGATACGGTCTCGGCATTTCTACAGGCTGTAGAGAGCGCGCGGATTGTCGCTGACAATCTTCGCCGCAACGGCTGGGGTCAACCGTGCGTCGCTGCAGACACCGTTCAACGCGCCCAGCTCCGTCGCGCTATCGGCATGGCCGTAGTCGGTGCCGACGACGAGGTTATCGTCGCCCGCGGCTTGAATGATGTAGGGCAGATCGTCGCTGGTTTCGACGCCGACGTAGAAGCGGCTGTCGCGCAGCAGGTTCTTCGTGTCTAGCGTGCGGCCTTGCAGTTTGTAGCGCTTGTCGAGGTCGGTCATCACATAGGGCAGCCACTGGGCGCTGACTTCGAGAAAAGCGATTTTCAGCTTGGGAAAGCGTTCGGGAATCTTGTCCATGATGAGATTGTGAAACGCCCCGACGATGACCAATTTAAATTTGGCAAAGCCGATGGTCTCATACTTGTAATAATCGAAGAGTGCCGTGCTGCCGGTGGCGGAATGGATGCAGATCGGCAAGTCCAAGCGGCTCGACGCGTCATAGAGCGGAAAGAAATAGCTGTCGCTCAACAGTTTTTCGCATTCCGAACCGCGGGAAAAGATGCCCACCGCGCCGTTTTCTTTGGCGAACTTGGCCTCTTCGTAGACCTTGTCCATGCTGAACAGTGGCAGTACGGCGACCCAGCGCAGCCGTTCTTTGGCTTGCTTCCAGATGTCGGCCATCCAGCGGTTGTAACTGCGGGCGAGGGCGAGCTCGATTTCTGGACGCTGCGTCAGCGGAATGATGAAGACCGTTGGGGAAATCACTTGAATGTCGACGCCCAGCTCGTCCATGTGTTTGAGCCGCGCGTTAACGTCGCGCAGCTCGCGCGACGCCATCGGCGTGTTCTTGCCGACGTTGCGCGATTTCAAGCGCAGCGTGCCGTCGACCAACCAGTACTCGTCATTAGACGAGCCGTCGTTGGGGCCCACCACTTGCGGGCGAAACTTGCGTTCCGCACCGTCCATGTATTCCCAGGTTTTCTCGGTCTCCAGCACGTGCGCATCGGCGTCGATTTTGATCATAGGAGTTTCTCCGACAAAAGGGTTGACTGCTGCGGTTCTCATAACACCCGCTAAAGTACCGCGTCAATGATTCTCCTTGACAGCACCCCGTTGTGTGATAGGTAGCGGGCACAGTCCTGGATTCTGCTGAAGACCCAAGAATGCTTCGACAGGCTCAGCATGAACGGATTTTTCATGAGCGATTGCAACTCCGATTCCGTTCGTCCTGAGCCTGTCGAAGGACTCCGGATGGGTTTTTCGGCAGAATCTGATTATCCACGGGACTAATTTCCCTTCGGGTGTTTTTCGCCATGCAAAGTTTCGAACTTGCCGAACCGCACACGCTCGAAGAAGCGTGCCGCCTCTTGAGCGATGACAGTGACGCCAAAGTAGTCGCCGGCGGCACCGCCCTGCTGAATCTCATCAAGCACGGCATCTTCATCCCAAAGACTCTGGTCAATTTAAAAAAGGTGAGCGCCGCCGGCGCCATCGCGTACAATGAAAACACCGGACTCAAGATCGGCGCACTGGCAACTATTTTCGACGTCGAGTCCGACCCGCTCGTACGGCAGTATTATCCCGCGCTGGCAGAGGCCTGCCATCTGGTCGCTAACATTCGTATCCGCAACATGGCGACCATCGGCGGCAACTTGGCGCATGGCGACTATCAGTCCGATCCGCCGACTATTTTGGTCGCCCTCGATGCCAGCGTCGAGCTGATGCGCAAAGGCGGCACACGCCTGGTGAAACTCGCCGATTTCTTGCTCGGCAGCTATGAGACGGCGTTGGAGCCAGGAGAATTGGTGTCGGCGCTGCTGGTTCCGCCGCTTGTCGGCTGGCGCAGCACCTATGTCAAATTTACCACCGGCTCGTCGGAAGAACGGCCCGCCGCGGGGATCGCCGCGCTGGCGCGTATGGAAAATGGCAGTTGCCGCGATCTACGCTTGGTTGTCGGCGCCGTTTCGCCCCGCCCGGTGCGCATTTTTCAAGCAGAGGAGATGGCCAAAGGAAAAGAACTCACTCCCGCTCTGCTGGCCGACATCGGCGCCGAAGCGAGCCGGACGGTGGATCCCATCGATGATTTGCGCGGCCCGGCCGACTACAAGCGTCATCTTGTCGGAGTGCTCGCGCGGCGCGCCTGCGGCGCAGTCACCCAAGCTTGAGAGAGAGTCATCGTCGTGGCTGTCATTGGCACTGACGTAACCATGGTAGGCGGGCGCGCCAAAGTAACCGGCGCGGTGAACTACACGCCCGACCTCGAATTTCCTCGCATGCTCCATGCCAAGGCGCTGCGCAGCCCCTACCCGCACGCCAATCTGCTGCGCGTCGACACCGGCAAAGCGCTCAAACTTACGGGAGTCATCGCCATCGTCACGCGCGACGATCTTGCGGGACTCAATCCCTATTTCGGCCCGGTGGTCGACGATCAACCGGTGGTGGCCACCGAGCGCGTGCGCCACGTCGGCGAAGTGGTCGCGCTGGTGGCGGCCGAATCGCGTGAGATCGCCGAAGAGGCGCTTGGCTTGATCGAAGTCGATTACCAAGAATTGCCCGCGGTGTTCGATATTTTCGCCGCCGTGAAACCGGACGCGCCGGTGCTGCACGCGCAGCGTCACGAAACCACCGCCGGGGTGCATCGCGAAGAATTTAACTTTCAAGTCGGCGGCAATATTTGCAGCGTCTACCGCTGCGAAGACGGCGATATCAAAAAGGGCTTCGCTGAAGCCGACGAAATCTTCGAAAACACTTACACGCTGCCGCCGGTGCAGCATGGCCACATCGAGCCGCACGCAGCGACGGCATACTGGGAGCCGAGCGGGAAGCTGGTGCTTTATTCTGCGAGCCAAAACCCCTCCGGCGTCCAAGAACAGCTGGCGCAAATTTTCAAACTGCCCGAGAACCAAGTTCGCGTCATCGTGCCGCTCGTCGGCGGCGGCTACGGCGGCAAAACCCACGCGCGCCTGGAGCCGGCACTGGCGCTGCTGGCGCGCAAAGCGCGCCGCCCGGTGCAGTGGGTGCTGACGCGCGACGAAGTTTTTCTTACTGGCCGGCGCTACGGCGCACTAGTCAAGATCAAAACCGGCTTCAAGCGCGACGGCACCATCGTCGCGCGCCAGGTCGAAGCCTTTTATGAAATCGGCGCCTACGCGCTCAACGGCCCGGTCAACGCCAAGACCGGCTGCTACGTCTCGAGCGGGCCCTATAATATTCCCAACCGCAGTCTGACCACCTACTCCGTCTACGCCAATTTACCGCCCACCGGCCCTTACCGCGGCGTTGGCGTGTCCCACGTTTGTTGGGCCTACGAGTCGGAGATGGACGACATCGCACGGCGGCTGAATATCGATCCACTCGAATTGCGCTTACGACATCTGGTCCGCGAAGGCGACCTCTTCGTCACCGGCGAAAATCTGGTTTCCGTCGGCATCACCGATTGTCTGCGCAACACGGCACAGGCGATCGGCTGGCAAGGCAAACAAGAACAAGCGGCACCGGCAAGCGGAAAAACACTGGTGCGTGGCAAAGGGCTTGCCGTAACGATCAAAAGCACGACGACACCGACAACCTCGTCCGCTAACGTGCGCTTGAACGCCGACGGCTCGGCGGTGCTCCTCACCAGCAGCGTCGAGATGGGTCAGGGGCTGCTCACTTCGGCGGCGCAAATCGTCGCCGATGAATTGGGCTTGGGTTTCGACAAAGTCACGGTCAGTTCGCCCGATACCGAGATTACGCCCTACGACAAGTCGACCAGCTCGAGCCGCACGACGTTTCACATGGGCCAGGCAGCGCAAAAAGCCGCGCGTGAGATCAAGAATCAACTGCTCGAAGTCGCCGCGAAGAAGCTCGAAGCCCGCGCCGAAGATTTGGAGCTGCGCGACGGCGCGGTCGCCGTGCGCGGCGTGCCGGACAAGAAGATCTCCATCGCCGATATCTTCAAAGCGCGCTTCGGCTCCACCGTCGGCAGCATGTTCGGCGGCCATTGCTTCAAATCCGACGGCGGCCTGGATCCGAAAACCGGCAAGGGCAAAGCCGCGGCTTTCTGGTTTTTCTCCGCCTGCGGTGCCGAAGTTGAAGTGGATGTTGAAACCGGCAAGGTGCGCGTCTTAAACACCGTCACCGCCGTCGACGCCGGCAAAGCGATCCATCCGCGCCAGTGCGGCATGCAGAACGAAGGCTCGCTGCTCTCCGGCATGGGCTCGGCGCTGTTCGAAGAAATGGTTTACGACAACGGCCAGCCGATCAACAGCAACTTTTTGGAGTACATGCTGCCGTCTCTGGAAGATCATCCGGGCGGCTTTCGCTCGATCATCGTCGAGACGCCGCATCCCGATGGTCCCTACGGCGCCAAGGGCGTCGGCGAAGCGGCGCTGCCGCCGGTGGCGCCGGCTATCGGCAACGCGATTGCCAACGCGCTCGGCGGCGCGCGCGTGAGAGACTTGCCGATCAAGCCGGATAAGATTATCGCCGCGCTCAATGCTTTGAAGGAGAAACCCTAGCGTGGACATTGCTATCTCAACGACGATCAACGGCCGCGTCCATGATCTCAGCGTAAGACCAAACCAGACGCTGCTCGATTTGCTGCGCGATGATTTGTCGCTTAAAGGCTCGGTCGAAGGCTGCGGCGCCGGCGTCTGCGGCTCCTGCACGGTATTAGTCGATGGTCGCCCGGTGAGTTCCTGTCTAATGCTTGCGACCAATGCCGCAGGGAAAAAGATCACGACCATCGAAGGGCTCAGCCAAGACGGCAAGCTCGACCCGGTGCAAGAGGCGTTTCTCAAACACCAGGCGTTTCAATGCGGCTACTGCACGCCGGGCATGATCATGGCGGTGAAGGGCTTGCTGCTCAACAATCCGCATCCGACCGAAGAACAAGCGCGCGACTATCTATCGGGGAATCTGTGCCGCTGTGGCACCTACGTCGAAGTGCTCGCGGCGGTGAAGGAGTTGGCGACCGGCTGAAGCCGGTCGCGTTCAAAAGTTCAAGGTTGTCAACTCGGTTCTGGGTTTAATCGTTTTCAAACAGAAACAAATTGGAGGATCTGCCATGGCTTCTCCCGTTCGCATTTACGCTGGCACCCAAGAAGGTTTGTTTGTCTGGCGCGCGCAGAGCGGCGGTTGGGAAACCGTTAATGTCGCGTTCAAGACCGGCACCATCGATGGCATCGATGGCTTGCGGCGCAAGCCCAATGTGGTTTTTCTTTGCGTCACCCAGGATGGTCTCTATCGCACCGATGACGCCGGCAAAAGCTGGCGCCGGGTTTTCGAAGGCAACGTGCGCACCGTTACCGTCGACCCGACCAACGAAGAAGTGATCTACTGCGGCGTCGAGCCGATTCACCTCTATCGAAGCGAAGATGGCGGCAAGAGTTGGGAAGAATTAACCGGCGTGCAAGCGCTGCCGGCGGAAGTAAAGAAAAACTGGAGCTACCCGCGCCCACCGCACCGCGAGCATGTGCGCCACGTTTTCGTTCACCCAGACGATCCGAACATTCTGCATGTCTGTCTGGAACATGGCGGCATCATCCGCAGCTTCGACCGCGGCACGACTTGGCAGGACGTCAGCCGCGGCATCGATTATCTCGACATTCATCATTTGAGCAGCGCACCAGGACGCAAAGATCTTTTTTTCGTCGCCACCGCGCGCGGCTTTTTCAAAAGCACTGATCCAAGTAACGGCTGGCAGCGCGCCGAGAATGGTTTCACCCGCGACTACTTTCACGATTTCGTCTTTTTGCCGGGAAATCCCGGCGCCATGCTGGTGGCGACGGCGGATAAATCGCCCGGCTATTGGGACCGCCCCGAGCGCGCCCAGGGCGCGGTCTTTCGCAGCCGCAACCAGGCCGAGAGCTGGGAGCGCGTCGGCGTCGGCCAGTGGCTGCCCAACGATATGAAACAGATGGTCTGGGCGCTGGCACAGCACCCCGAAGACCCATCGATCGTCTACGCCGGCCTGGGCGCCGTGTCGCGCGGCCGCTCGGCGGACGCCAGCCAAAAAGGCGAAGGCGATATCCTCGTCAGCGAAGACCAGGGGGACAGCTGGGAGAGATTGCCGTTGGATTTGCCGGCCGATCGCGTGCTCTGGATCGCCGCGGAATGATTTGGATTATTCACCACGGAGACACGCAGAGCGCGGAGTTCGGAAAGGGTCTATTTTGAAATCCTAACTCTGTGCCCTCTGTGCCGTTGTGGTGAGTCTTTGTTAGGCTCGAGCGGAGGAGTCATGAAGTTTCTTTTCACCTCGCTGTTGATCTTTGTATGCTTGGCTTCCACTTTGTCTGCCCAATCGCCAGAGCTCATTCAAGCCGCCAAAAAAGAAGGTGAAGTCGTCGTCTTCGGCTCGCTGGAAAACGACGTCGCGGCGGCGATTAACAATGGCTTCGAGGCCAAGTACGGCATCAAGCCGAAATATTTTCGCGGCTCGTCGACGGTGATCATCGACCGCATCACTACCGAACATCGCACCGGAAAGATCAGCTCAGACGTGGTTTACACCACCGCCGAGCCGATGAAATTCATCAATCGAGAAAAGGGATTGCTGACCCGCTACCTTTCGCCTTCGGCCAAGAATTACGAGAAAAAACTGATCGACGATTTCTTTGGCCCCAACTATCGCAGCGTCATCATTGGCTTCATCTTCAACAAAAGTATGATCAAGCCCGAGGACATGCCGAAATCCTACGAAGATATCGTCAACCCGAAGTGGAAGGGCAAGATCGCCATGGGCAATCCGACGCTGCACGACACGACCATCGACTGGCTGGCGAGCCTGCATCACGTGTTTGGCTCGCAGCAAAAGGCCAATGACTGGATCAAGCGCTTGGCGGCCCTGGAGCCGCTGCTGCTCGATTCCATGGTCCCTGTAGGCGAGCGCGTCGCCTCGGGTGAAGTGCCGATGGGCGTTGCCTATCCCAAGTACGTCCAAGTCTGGGGCAAAAAAGGCGCGCCCCTCGACTACGTCAAAGGCCTGCCGGTTTACTTGGGTGACGGCAACTACATAGGCCTGACAACAAAAGCCCCCAACCCCAACGCGGCGAAGCTTTTCATCGACTACTTCCTCGGCGAGGAAAGCTCGCAGATCATGGCCAGCGCCGGCGAGTTCGTTAATCGCCAAGGCATCTACCCGCCGATGCCCGGCGCCGAGCAGGTGGTCGCGAAATTTGTGCAGATGAACGCCATGAGCGCCGACGAATACCGCCAGAAAAAAGAGGAGTACCGGCAGATTTTCAAGCGCTAGACGAGCACATCGACAACGGCGGTTTCGCAACTCGCTCTAACCATTTTTCTTTACGAAGGATACCCATGAGCAAGCCCGTTTGTACTTTTGGTTTTCTCTGCGCCGTCATTCTGCTGGTCATCTCTCCCCTTTACTCTGCGCAGACGCCACTAAAATCCCGCGCTGCCTACACCGTGATCTCCGGCATTCTCACGCCCATCTGGCTGGCGGCTGAAGAGCGCGCGTTTCAAAAATACAATCTCGACATCGAATTGGTCTTCATTTCCGGCTCGCCGGTTACGCTTCGCTCCCTCGTCGCCGGAGAAATCGACTTCGCCGCGCCGGGCGCCGAACCGGCCGTCAGCGCCATCTTGGGCGGCGCGGACTTGTCGATCGTCGCCTTCGTCGCCAACCGCACACCGATTAGCCTCTATGTCGAACCGGCGATTGCAAAAGTCGAAGAGCTCAAAGGCAAAACCGTCGCTCTTACCAGCTTTGCGTCGAGCGGCGCGTATTTGCTCAAGGTCTGTTTGGGCGAAGTGCGGCTGGAACAGCGCAAGGACGTTCAGGTCACCCAGTCCGGCGGCTATGTCGAATCGCTCGCGGCCTTGCAGTCCGGACGTGTGCAGGGCGCCATGTTGGCCCCGCCCATCAGTTACCGGGCAGAAGCTTTGGGCTTCAAAAAAATCTGGAGCGGCCTCGGCGTTGAATACCCCTCAACAACCATCGCGGTGAGAAAGTCCTACCTGACGAAATCGCCAGAGCCGGTCGGACAGTTTCTCCAGGCCATCGCTGACGGGGTACATCTATTCAAGACCGACCGCGAAAAAGCGCTCAAGGTGATGGCGCAATACACCAAGCTGAAAGATCGGACCATTCTGGAGAAAACCTACGCCGACAACAAAGACGTTCATAACCAAATGCTGCTGCCAACGGAGTCCGGGATAAGAACTATCCTCGAAGTGCTCGCACCAGTAAATCCGAAGGCCGCCGGGGCCAAACCGGAAGCTTTCATCGATGCCGGTCCGTTGAAAAGATTAGAGGAGCGTGGCTTCTTCAAAAAGTTTTCGAGCTAATCCCATTTGCATTGGTGCGACCCGACTCTGCCGCCTTTGCGCGAAACCGTATCCTTGGTACTATCGAAAACTGTATTAGGGCGACATGGATGAAAAAGATCTCGAAAGTTGGGGTTTTGCCGCACTATCGGTTGGAATTGGAGTTTGATCTTTTCATGCCTGAGACTAGCCGTTTTTTTGGTATCGTGATCAAAATGTTTTCAATGATCGCAACCCGCCGCACTTTCACGCAGAATATGGGAGTGCGGTTGCGCTCATAGACATCCAAACCTTGTCGGTGTTCTCAGGTTATCTTCCGCCGCGGGTACTGGGACTTGTAATTGAATGGGCAACATTGCACCGACAAGAACTTCTCGCAGACTGAGAAAGGGCCCGTGCACGTGAGGAGCTGAAAAAGATCGCGCCGCGCGAATGATGACAACCGCAGCTATCGCCCTTGATCTATTGCCCTGGAGACCAAACTCATGCTCCTGCTTGTTTCGTTGGTTTTGCTATCGCTAGCATGCACTCCGGTTTACGCCCAGGAAAAAATCCGCGTCGGCTTGGGCTCCATCAGTTTACAATCCGGTCTGGTGCACATCGGCAAGGACCGCGGGTTGTTCGCCAAGTACGGGCTGACGACGGAGAGCATCTACATTCCTGGCGGCTCGACCAACGTGCAAGTGCTGGTCTCGGGCAATCTCGATCTGTCGCAGCTCTCCGGCGCGCCCGGGGTGGCGGCGAATCTCGAAGGGGCAGACATCGTCTACTTCGCCGGTTTGCTCGATAGACTGAACTATCAGCTCATCGCCCGGCCGGACATAAAGAACATCGAACAATTGAAAGGCAAAAAATTCGCGGTCAGCCGCTACGGTTCTTCCGCCGATTTCGGCATGCGTGCCATGCTCAAGCGCGTCGGCGTCGATCCAGTGAAAGAGGCGACGATCTTGCAAATCGGCGACGAGCCGGCGCGCATCGCCGCAATCACGTCCGGCAACGTCGACGGCACGGTGGTCAACGCGCCTTTTGGCACCGAAGCGGAGCGCTTGAAGCTCAGCGTCCTCGCCGACTCGGTCAAAATGAATATTCCCTTCTTCAACACCGGCCTCTTGGGCAGCAAGCGATACTTAGACCGGCAGGACGCCAAGGTGATGAACTTCCTGCGCGCCTACTTGGAAGCGATTAAAGTTTTCAAGGCCGAGCGCGACTACTCGATCAAAGCGCTGGGCCAGTTCACTCGCGTGCAAAACGTCAAGGCGCTGCAGGACGGCTATGATTATTTCGTCACTCAGCTACCCAACGTCCCCTATCCGTCCGCCGAAGCAATGCAAGCGGTCGTCGCGCAGATCGCCGAGACCAACCCGCGGGCGCGCGGCATCGACGCGAAGAGTTATGTCACTGATCGCTACCTGAAACGGTTAGAAGAAGAAGGGTTCGTCAAAAGACTCTGGGGGAAATAAATTGTTTCGTTCAACAGTTCAAAAGTTCAACGTTCAACGTCGGGGACGCAGAAGTGGAAACCTTAGGCTTCATCGGTCTTGGCACCATCGGCGGCACCATCGCCAATAACTTGCGCAGTGCGGGCTATCCGCTGATCGTGCACGACATCCGCCCCGAAGCGGGGCAGCGGCTCGTTGAGGCCGGCGCGCAACGCGGCGAATCGGCGGGCGATGTTGCCCAGCGCTGCAAAACCGTTTTGACGTCTTTACCGAGCCCGCGGGAGGTCGAGGAAGTCGCGCTGGGCGCGGACGGATTGATCCAAGGCATCCGTGCCGGCAGCCTCTACATCGATCTGACCAGCAGTCATCCGGATCTCATCCGGCGCATCGACGCTGAGTTTCAATCGCGCGGCGCGCAGGTGCTCGACGCGCCGCTGATTGTCGGTGCCAAAGGCATCGCCAATAAAAGCGTGCAGATATTAGCCTCTGGTGAACCAGCCGCCTTCGAAACTGCGCGACCGATTTTCGAAGCCTTCGGCGACACGCTGGTCTACACCGGCGCCCTAGGCACCGGCACGGTCATCAAGCTGGCGCACAACTTAGTCCGCCGCGGCATCGGCCTGGCGATCGGCGAAGGCATTGTCTTGGGCGCCAAAGCCGGCGCCGATCCTGAGCTGCTCTGGAAATGCATGCACTGGGGGTTGGACGTGCAATTACAACAAATGGCCAAGACGCTGCCGGAAACAGTGTTTACCGGCGACTTCGAGAAACCATCGGGCTTCAACATCGCGCTCGCGCGCAAGGATGTGGGTTTGGCCACCGAGCTAGGCCGCCAGCAGAATGTGCCGATGCCCATCGCGGCACTGGTGGAGCAGATTATGACCCAAGCGATCGGCCGCGGCTGGGGTGCTCAGAGCACGCTCTCGCTATTTCGCTTGCAGGAAGAAGCGGCCGCAATCGCGGTGCGTAAATCGGGGGGAATGGACGCGGAATAACTCACCACGAAGGACCTTGCGCGGCGTAGCCGCAACCAAGCGCTCCGGAGCATTCACCACGGAGGACACGGAGATCACAGAGGCAAGAAAGAGGCATTCGGAAATTGTTCACAAAGCTTCTTTGCTCTGTCTTCTTCTCCGTGCTCTCTGTGCGCTCCGTGGTGCATTGTCCGAGAGTTTTCGCAAGCCGGCAAATTTTCAACTATATTGGCACGAAGAGCACAAAGGTAAGAGAAGATAATACCGTAGACTTTCTTTCCGAACTTCGTGTCCGGAGCCTGTGGCGAGCAAGTCGAACCACGCGCTTCGTGGTGCGTGTTCCGAGAAACTTGTTGGAGGTTTTATGGAACAACTCATCCGGTTGGCGTTCTTCTTATTTCTGCTCGCCTTATGGGTCGTGTCGCCGCCACCGCCGGCATATTCTCAAGCCGATTTCTACAAGGGCAAAACCATCAAGATCGTCCGCGGCGGCGGGCCGGGCGGATCGGGGGAGTTCCAGACCCGGGCGCTGGTCAAATTTCTCGAAAAATATATTCCCGGCAGGCCGCACATCGCCGTTGAGTTCATCGAGGGCGCGGCGGGACGCAAAGCGGCGAATGTTATTTACAGCACGACCAAGCCGGATGGCTTGACCATCGGCTCCATCGGCGCGGGACTCGTCGTCGGACCGATCTTGAGTCTACCGGGCAGCAGCTACGATCTCGACAAATTCATTTACCTCGGCTCCACCGACAGCGGCGATCCCTATGTGTTTTACACAAAGGCTGAATTAGGGCTGGACAATATCAACAAAGTGCGCGGCGCTAGCGGGCTGCGGTTCGGTGCCCACGCGGTGGGCCATCCGGTCCATGTCACGGGACGGATCATTGCGCACTTGCTGGGGCTCAAAGATCCTAGATTTGTCACCGGCTTCACCGGTCCGGAAATTTATATCGCGATCTCTCGCGGTGAGCTCGATGCCCACGCCACGGGAGCGGCCCGCTTCGTCATCGAGCAGGCCGAGTGGATCGAGAAAAAACAGGTCCATCTCCACGCGACACTGACGGTTCCCAAAGGCCGGCACCATGCGACGTTCGCCAAGCTGCCGGACTTCGACAGCTTCGCCAAGACCGACATCGATCGCAAGCTGCTCGACATGTTCCGCGCCTTTCAATATCCGCGCTGGCCCTACATCTTTCCTCCCGGCACGCCCAACGACCGCGTGCAGATCATCCGCGAAGCGATGCGCAAGTCCTTCGCCGATCCGGAATTTCCCGTCGAATTCAAAAAGCTGATGGGCGACGGCCCGGCGCCGATGGGCGGCGAAGAGCTGGAGCGCGCGATCAAAGAGCTGCCGCGCGATAAGGAAGTAGTACAGCTGTATCAGAAACTTGCCGGCGCCGACCCGCTGCCGGCGCGGTGAATCGGCTTGTGAGACTCCGATGGCTCTGCGCCGCTGAAGCAAATTCTCTAGCTTCGGGGGTTCGGGAGTTTCGGGGGTTCAGCGGGGTTCGGGGTCGGACCAGGGCAACTTATCGAATCCGCTTTTGAAACGGTTTGAACCGAGCCCTTCGACAGGTCTCAGGACAGGCTCCGCGATTGAACGGCTGGAACGGTTTGAATCCAACCATTGTCGGTCGGAAGCCATCGCGGTCGGCAGCTTGAGTTTTGTTAATGGTGCGAAGAGGGAACTCGGATTCAAAGTGGCGCATCGCGAAGTGGCGCGCTGGAAGGGAGCTGTGCGCTTGGTGAAGAAAGCGAAGCTTACGGGCTTAATTTTGGGCGTAAAAGTGAGGCTCTAAGCCTAGAAAACACCCGATTTTAGAACGAAAATCCCGAAGCTACGGCAACTTAGCTTGGTCCGACCCGGCCCCTGACTTGCGACAGCACCAGCATGATCTTGACCAGGACTTGGGCCGAGTCGTGTTGCCCAACGCTTTGGATCGAAAATATCCGAACGCAGGCAAAGAATGGGCATGGCAGTGGGTTTTTCCCGCAACACGAT
>VGTH01000018.1 GCA_016874755.1 Deltaproteobacteria bacterium
AATCGATCTTGTGAGCGCAAATCGTGAGTGATACCGAGAGTGTGGGGGCAACTTTGGGGGCAGTACTGTTTTTTTGAACTCAACATCTAATGAGATATTAAGATGTTAGAGGAAAAATTCGATTCCCTTCGGCACCATCCTTTACTCCTGAGGCCGCCGGCGAAGCAAGCGGCGACCGTCTAGCGTGGCTGGATTTCTTGGCGTAATCCCGTGCGTGAGATTCCAATCGGCTCCAGCAAAATTCGCCGTCAAATTTTCGTCGGGCAAAAGCGTTTGCCCAAAGCGCCGATGCATTAAAGTATGAAGCGCCACGTTACATTGTTGGGGTTTTTGCTGCTGTTCGCTCCCGGCTGCACTTACAATCTGGTCGGGGCAGATAAGGCCTACCATGAGGTTATTTCCGGCACCCTATTCGTGAATCCGATCACCGGTCGAGGGCAGGTAGAAGCCGAAGGGCTCATATCCAAAGTCCGGTGTGGTGGGCCGGCGAGCGTCAATAATTCGCTGCGAACTGTGGTGTCGGCGGAGCAGACCAGTGGCGGGGTGCTGCTGTGCGCGAACGGCAGGGTCATCAATGTTTCGTACTCCCGGTCGGAGCAGGGCAATATCGGCGTCGGTAAAGACCAGTATGGCAGCGTCTTCGATTTTGCTTTTGGTATGTCCAACGAAGAAGCCAACGCAAGAGTTACCGAATATCTGCAGCGCGCTTCACTGAGAGCGGTTCCGCCAAAGAGCCAGTAAGTTCTTGGGTGGTTGCCGCACTCTACTTATTGTGCCCATTCTGCATAGGCCAGCCGCTCCGTAAAAGCCACTTCCCTCTTGGTGTAAGCTCGATACTCGTTCGACATGCGGTCATGCGGATTGGTCGAGGTGATCTGCAGGAACTCATCGGCGAGGCTGACGGCCATGCGGGCTTTGCTGCCGGCGTCTTCGAGGGTGAACGTGCCGGCGTTTTTTTGTAGGGCGGTAACTTTGAAGCCGGCGCTTTCGCCCAGTTTGGCGACCGATTCCAAGATTTTGTCGGGCGCGCCCTTGGTCCGATAACGATACTCGTTGATGTACGGCACAGAAAAATAGCGCGCAGTCTCCATCGCTTTCACGATGCCGGCGGAGTCGAAATGGAATGTTGCCAAGACTCGTGTGTTGGTGATGACCGTAGTCGGTAGGGGTGGAATCGCGCCTTCCATGATCGGACTTCTTATGTTTTGGTATTCCGTCGCGGTGTCGGCGATATTATAAACCCAGAAAGTCTGCTCTTTGGGCTTGGCCACACCCAGAACGGCTTCGACTTCATTCTTGTGCGTCTGGCCAACCACGATCCGGCTGAGCTTGTGTTCGACGTCTGGCTGGGAGACGAAGGTGGGCTCTTGGGTGGCGCACCCTAGCAATGACATTAGGACCCAAGGGGCTATCAGCCTATAGTGACGGAGTTTCATGGCTGGCCATCATAGCGCATTACTGCAGCGTCGGAAATATTGCGCAAGTCCTGTGTGTCGCTGACTTGGCCGGACGGCGATTTGAACCGGCCGGGCCGATATGTTATTAAACTGGACTCCGAGGTAACTCATGAAAGAAGGCATCCATCCAGAGTACAAGAAGGCAGTTATCGCCTGTGCGTGCGGCTCGCAGGTCGAGACCCGCTCGACCCAAGGCACGATCCATGTGGAAATCTGCTCAAACTGCCACCCATTTTTTACGGGAAAGCAAAAGTTCATCGACTCGGCTGGCCGGGTTGAGAAATTCCGCAAGAAATATGGCCTCAAGAACTGACGTTTGCGTGGGACTTGCGCTGAATCTGAACTACTAGGTATCCAGGTCGGTACGAAGGGCAAAGGGCAGTGATCACCCTTTGCCCTTTTTTATTGGCAGAAATTTTCTTCCAGCGATTCGATTGAAGTATGCTTGATAAATTAGCCGAAGTAGAAAAGCGCTACGTCGAACTGGAACGGCTGATGGCCGATCCGCGGCTGCTCAATCAGCAGCGCGAGTATTCCAAGGTCGCCAAAGAACGCTCGGAACTGGAGGAAATCGTCAGCTGCTTTCGCGAATGGCGCAAGGTGGAGCAGGAGATTGCCGACAACCGCGAGCTGCTCGAAGAGAAAGACGAAGCGTTGCGAGAGATGGCCAAAGCAGAGCTGGCCCATCTGCGCCAACGCAAGGAAGAACTTGAGAGCAAACTGAAATTTCTCATCTTGCCGAAGGATCCTAACGATAGCAAAAACGTCATTTTGGAAATCCGCGCCGGCACCGGCGGTGACGAAGCGGCCTTGTTCGCCGGCGAGCTATTTAGAATGTACAGCCGTTACGCCGAAGGGCGCGGTTGGCGCGTTGAAATCATGAGCTCGAACCCAACCGGGCTGGGTGGCTTCAAAGAAATAATCGTCAGCATCGAAGGGCAGGGCGCCTACAGCCGGTTGAAATTTGAAGGCGGCGTGCACCGGGTGCAGCGGGTGCCGGTCACCGAGGGCTCGGGGCGCATTCACACCTCGGCGGTGACCGTGGCGGTGCTGCCGGAGGCTGACGAAGTCGAAATCGCCATCGACCCGAAGGATTTGCGCGTCGACGTGTTTCGTTCATCGGGACCCGGCGGACAGAGCGTCAATACCACGGACTCGGCGGTGCGTATCACCCATATTCCCACCGGCATCGTCATCTCCTGCCAGGACGAAAAGTCGCAGCATAAGAACCGCGCCAAGGGCATGAAGATTTTGCGCGCCCGCTTGTTGGAAAAGAAGCAGGAGGAACTAGCCTCTGAGATCGCTGCTACCAGAAAATCGATGGTTGGCAGCGGTGACCGTAGCGAGCGCATCCGCACCTACAATTTTCCGCAGGGACGTTTGACCGATCATCGCATCAACTTGACGATCTACCAGTTGGATCGGCTGATGGAAGGTCAGATCGATGAAGTGGTGGAGGGGCTGATCACGCACTATCAAGCCGAGGCGTTGAAGGCGACAAGTTAATTTTGTACGCCGTTCAAAAGTTCAAAGATTCGGTCGGTTCGCATGAACGAACAGGCATTTAAGGATTCTTCGCCGCGCACGGTCCGGGCCGAGCTCTTCTGCGGCGTTGAGATTCTGCGGCGCGCCGGCATCGAAAGCGCGCGCCTCGATGCCGAGGTTTTAATGTGCCATGCGCTCGCGGCAAGTAGGACCGAACTGTACGTGCGCTTTGAACAATTGCTAGCGCCCCACGAAATCAATGCATTCCAAGAATCGTTGCAGCGGCGCGCGCGCCATGAGCCGGCAGCGTACATCAGCGGGGCAAAGGAGTTCTGGTCTCTCGAGTTTGCCGTCGATACTAGCGTATTGATTCCTCGGCCCGAGACTGAGCTCTTGGTCGAATGGACGTTGTCACGGGCGCGCAAGCTCGGCGATGGGCGGTCGCTTAAGATTCTCGATCTGGGCACGGGCAGCGGCGCGATTGCGGTGGCTTTGGCGACGGAGCTGCCCGAGGCGCAGATGTGGGCCAGCGATGTTTCGCCGGCGGCGCTCGCAGTGGCAAGGAGCAACGCAAAACGGCATGGGGTGGAGCGGCAAATAAATTTTCTTAGCGGCGATTTGTTCGAGCCGCTGATGGATCACGATATTCGGTTTGATCTCATGGTGTCAAACCCGCCCTACATAGCGAGCCGGGAGTTGGCCGGCTTGCCACCCGAGGTTCGCGACTATGAACCGGTCGGTGCCTTAAATGGCGGCAAGGATGGATTGGCGTATTATCGCCGCATTGTTGCGGGCGCGGCGCGATGGTTAGCGCCCGGCGGTTCTCTCCTCTGTGAAATCGGTGCGGACCAGGGACAGGCCGTTGCGGGGCTGATCGTTCACGCGGATGGCTTCGACGCCCCGGAGATCCACCAGGATCTGGCAGGCAAGGATCGTGTAGTGATCGCGACGAAAGGCGGCGCCGGTGGATAAGATCGTTATCCAAGGCGGCCGGCGGCTCCACGGCGAAGTCTCGGTGAGCGGTTCGAAGAACGCCGCGCTGCCGATTCTCATTTCGTCGTTGTTGACCGGCGAGCCCTGCAGTTATCAAGACATTCCCAAGCTTGCCGATATTCGTACGACGTTGCGATTGCTGGTGGGGCTGGGCGCGCGAGTCGACCGCGACGCTTGGAATGACGGCAGCGGTGATTTGACGATCCAGGCTGGGCGGATCACGAATTTCGAAGCGTCCTACGACTTGGTCAAGACGATGCGCGCTTCGTTTTTGGTCATCGGCCCGTTGGTGGCGCGTTTTGGCGAAGCGCGGGTGTCGACGCCGGGCGGCTGTGCCATCGGCGCGCGGCCCATCGACATTCATCTCAAGGGTCTGGAAGCGCTGGGGGCGAGCATCGAGCAGAGCCACGGCTATATCGAAGCACGCGCGACCAAGCTGCGCGGCGCAAAGATCTATCTCGATTTCCCGTCGGTGGGTGCCACGGAAAATCTCATGATGGCGGCGGCGCTGGCCGAAGGCATCACGGTTATTGAAAATGCCGCCAAAGAACCCGAGATCGAAGACCTGGCAGCGGCGCTCAACGCCATGGGTGCCAACGTCGATGGCGCGGGCAGCGATATCATTATCATCGAAGGCGTCGAGCGGCTGCATGGCGTAACGCACCGGGTGATTCCCGACCGCATCGAAGCGGGCAGCTTCGTGATCGCCGCAGCCTTGACCGGCGGCGATGTGTTGGTCAAAGGCGCTCGTCCCGGCCACCTCGACTCGTTTCTGATCAAGCTCAAGGAAGCGGGTGTGATGCTCGAAACCGAAGCCGATGGAATTCGCGTCAAGACCAACGGCAAGATCAAGAGCGTCGACGTGAAGACGCTGCCCTATCCCGGCTTCGCTACGGATTTGCAAGCCCAGATGATGGTGTTGATGGCGGTGGCCAACGGCGTCAGCGTGATCACCGAGACGATTTTTGAGAATCGTTTCATGCATGCCCAGGAGCTTGACCGCATGGGGGCGCAGATCAAGCTCGAAGGCAACCGCGCCGTGGTGCGCGGCGTGCGCGAACTATCGGGCGCGCCGGTGATGGCGAGCGACCTGCGCGCCAGCGTGGCGTTGGTTCTCGCCGGCCTGGTGGCCAGCGGCACGACCGAGGTCTCGCGCGTCTATCATCTGGATCGCGGTTACGAGCGCATCGAGCAAAAGCTCTCGAACCTCGGTGCGCAAATTGCCAGGGTCAAAGAATAACAGTGAAAGTTAGACTGCTTAAAACTACCGACAGCGGCTTTGCCGACTTTGTCTCGAAGGTGCTCGATCGGCGTGGCAGCCGCGAGGGCGACGTTGAGAAACGCGTCGAGGAGATCGTCAGCGCGGTGCGCCAACAGGGCGACCGCGCGTTGTTTCGCTACACGCAGATGTTCGATCGCGTTACGGTCACTGCGGCGACAGTGGAAGTCACGCAGGGCGAAATCGACAGGGCGCTGGCGCAAGTCTCGGCGCAAGACCTGTCGACGTTGCGCCTGGCCGCCAAGCGCATCGCCAACTTTCACAAGAAGCAGCTGCAGAAGAGCTGGCAGTACCGCGACCCCATCGGCATGATTCTCGGCCAGCGCATCACGCCGCTGGAACGAGTCGGGGTCTACGTGCCGGGCGGCAAGGCTTCTTATCCGTCGACGGTTTTGATGAATGCGATGCCGGCGAAAGTCGCCGGGGTCAAAGAGATCATCATGACCTCGCCCATGGGTGAGCAGAGCGCGATCATTCTTGCCGCCGCCAAGCTCGCCGGCGTCGATCGCATCTTTCGCGTGGGCGGCGCACAGGCGATTGCCGCGTTGGCGTTTGGCACCGCGTCGATTCCGAAAGTCGACAAGATTGTCGGCCCTGGAAATATCTTTGTCGCGACGGCCAAACGCATGGTGTTTGGCGAGGTCAATATCGATTCCATCGCCGGGCCTAGTGAAATTCTTTTGCTCGCCGACGAAAGCGCAGAACCGGCGCATGTCGCTGCCGATCTCCTCTCGCAAGCGGAGCATGACGAGATGGCGGCGGCGCTGTGCGTGACGACGTCCGTGGCAATGGCGCAGCGGATTCAAACCGCGCTGGAACTGCAAATCGCTCAAACCAAACGACAGACGATTTCGCTCAAGTCCTTAACGAAATATGGCGCCATCATTGTCGCCCGCGGCGAGGCGGAAATGGTCGAGTTGGCCAACGCCATTGCGCCGGAGCACATCGAGCTGATCGTCAAGCGGCCAGAAAAATTGGCGGCGCAGATTCGCAACGCGGGCGCGATGTTTCTTGGCGCTTACTCAGCGCCGCCGCTGGGCGATTACATGGCGGGACCCAATCACGTCCTGCCGACGGGCGGTAGCGCGCGCTTTTTTTCGCCGTTGGGCACCTACGACTTTCTCAAACGCACCACGATTATCCACGCCGAGAAGAAAGCGCTGCGCAGTTTGGCGCCGAAGATTACCCATCTGGCGCGGCTCGAAGGCCTCGACGACCATGCGCGCTCGGTGGAGGTGCGGTTTAATAAATAGTTTCGAGTATTGGTTTCCGAGTTACGAGTCTCGTGACTGAAGAGGTTTTATGGGGCGAACCGCGAAAGTTGATCGCAAAACCAAAGAGACTGACATTTCAGTTTCTGTGAATCTCGACGGCACGGGTCAGGCGGAGATTGAAACCGGCATGCCGTTCTTCAATCACATGCTCGATGCCTTTTCGCGCCATGGCTTGTTCGACACCAAGATTCGCGCCAAGGGCGACCTTGAAGTCGATTATCATCACACCGTCGAGGACGTCGGTTTGACGCTGGGCCAAGCGTTCAAAGACGCGCTGGGCGACAAGCATGGCATTCGGCGTTTCGGCGAAGCGAGTTGTCCGTTGGATGAAACGTTGGCCAAAGTGGTGGTCGATCTCAGCGGCCGGCCCTATCTTTCTTACAACGTGAAAATTCGTCCGGGTCGGGTCGGCGATTTCGATACCGACTTGCCCCATGAGTTTTACGCAGCGTTCGCAAATCAATTGGGCATGAACCTGCACATCGACGTCGTGCGCGGTGAGAATCCGCATCATATTATCGAAGCATGCTTCAAGGCGTTTGCGCGGGCGATGGATTTCGCGACGCAGGTCGATCCGCGCATCGAAGGGATACTTTCGACCAAGGGTAGTCTGTAAACCAAAACTCATTGAAAACCGTTCCAGCCGTTTAAACGGCCATTACGACCATGATCGCCATCATCGACTACGGCATGGGCAACTTACGCAGCGTGCAGAAGGGGTTCGAGCGCGTCGGCTGCGCCGCCACTGTGACACGCGACGCGGGCCAAATTCACTCAGCCCGAGCCGTGGTGCTGCCCGGGGTCGGCGCGTTTAGCGCGTGCATGGAAAATCTCGCCAAGTTTGGTTTGGTCGATCCGATTCGCCAGACGGTCCGGTCGCAAAAGCCATTTCTTGGCATCTGCCTGGGTTTTCAATTGTTGTTTTCTGAGAGCGAGGAGTTCGGCATTCAAAAGGGCTTGGACCTCTTCCCCGGACGCGTGCTCGGCTTTCCGCACAACGAGTTGAAAGTGCCGCACATGGGCTGGAACGCGATCGCCAAAGAAAAAGACTCGCCGTTTTTGCAAGGTATCTCCAGCGGCGACTACGTTTACTTTGTCCATTCTTTTTACGTTGCGCCGCAGGATGATTCGCTGATAGCGACGACCACAGATTACGGGCGAGCCTTTGCTTCGAGCATCGCCACCGAGCGGCTGTTCGCCTGCCAGTTCCATCCGGAGAAGAGCCAGGAACTTGGCCTGAGAATACTGGCTAATTTTGGCCGCTTCGCTGAAAACAGTTGATATGGATAATGGAAATTGAAAATGCCGCAATCAGATCAGGCCTTCTGCCCTCAGTTCTTTTCAATTTTCAATTTTTAATTTTCAATTATTTTTATGCAGATCATTCCCGCCATCGATCTCAAAGACGGCAAGTGCGTGCGGCTGTTTCAAGGTGAAATGGACAATGAGACCGTCTATTTCGAGGAGCCGGTGGCGGCGGCCAAACATTGGCTCGCCGAGGGCGCGAGCTTTCTGCACATCGTCGATCTGAACGGTGCTGTCGAAGGGCGTCCGGTGCACACGAAAGAGGTCGCGGCGATTTGCGCGCAGCCGGGACTGCGGGTCGAGCTGGGCGGCGGTTTGCGTACGGTCGCCGCGGTGGAGACCGCGTTGGGACTCGGCGTCGACCGCGCCGTTATCGGCACGGCTGCCTATGATGATGCCGCATTTCTGCGAACGTTGTGCGAGAAATTTCCGGGAAGAATTGTCGTCGGCATCGACGCGCGCCAGGGCAAAGTCGCGATCAAGGGCTGGAAAGAGACCACTGCCCAGGACGCGGTCGAGCTGGCGCGGCGCTGCGAACAAGCTGGCGCAGCGCGCATTATTTACACCGATATCAACCGAGACGGCGCGAGCAGCGGCGTGAATCTCGATGAGACGGTGAAGCTTGCCCGCGCAGTGAAGATTCCGATTATCGCATCCGGCGGTGTGGCGACCCTCGACGATGTCCGCCGCTTATTGCCGCTCGAAAAAGAAGGCATCGAGGGCGTCATCGTCGGCCGTGCGCTTTATAATAAGGCATTTCGTCTGCGCGAGGCGGTCGCGGTGGGATCGTCGGCTGGCGCCTGATGAAAAAACTTTTCCAAAATTTCTGCCTGGTTTTTTTCGCGGTTCTCTTCACTCTTTTGATGGTGGAAGGCTTTGCTTGGTTTGCGCCCGACGGCGTGCTGCCAGCGCGCCTGCGCGATTTGCGCGATCAGCTCGATCGCAATCTCAAAGCCGACAGTTTTATTGCGCCCGACTCGGAGCTGATTTTCAAGATCAAGCCTAACCAGGACATGATAGTGAAGCATCCCGACTATCAGATGCGCGTCGTGACGCACCTCAATTTGCCGGACATCGGCTTTCGCGGCGGCAGCGTCGGCGGGCCGCCATGGGCGATAGCGGTGGGAGATTCTTTTACTTTCGGCCAGGGGGTTGATCACGAGGTTGTGTGGACGACGCTGCTGGCGAAATCGATCGGTAGAGAAGTGATTAACATGGGCGTGCCGGCTCAGGGCCCGTCACAGTATACGCGCATCCTCAAACGCTATGGATTGGCGCAGCGTCCGCGGGTGGTTTTCTATGGCTTTTATTTCAACGATCTTGATAGCGCAGTGCGCTTTCAGCGCAACCAGCGCGGCATACCGGTTCGCCGTTACTTGCGCGAACACTCGATCGTCTACAATCTCACGCGCAGCGGCAAATCGGCGAAGGCCCAGAAACCAGTGTTTTTCAAAGCGCCGGGGATCGAGTTGGCATTGGAGCCCGAAGGGCTGCGCCGTGAACTCGAACGACAAGCGGAGAAGTTCGATGAACGCTGGGCTGCCGTCAGCCGGGAAGTCGACGAAGCGATCAGAGTCAGCCAGGGGGCAGGGGTCAAGTTCGTGCTTCTGTATTTTCCTTCCCGTTGGGAAGTTCACTGGGAGCAGATCAAGGCGCCGCTCGATTTTCCGAGCCATCTCGACATGAATCGCGTGCGTCGTAAAGTGCTGGAATACTGCGGCAGCAAGGCGATCGCCTGCTTCGATCTTTCGCCCGCGCTCAAGCGCGACGCGGGCCAGAACAAACAGCTCTACTTTCGCACCGACGGCCATTGGAACATCGAAGGTAACCGCGTTGTTGCCGAGGCGATCCGAGAATTTGTCGGACAAAATCGATTCTAACGTAGAAATCCTACCTGCAATCGGCCTCAGTACCATGGGTGGCCGTCAAGTCATCATCGGGCTGGCAAGCGTGGTCATGGGCGTCGGGAGCCCCACTGAGCGCTTGGGTCGGTTTGCCCTGCCGGATTGGCTCCCATTTGTTGTCGTAAATGAACAGAATTGGCAACTGCCCAATTCGCAGGCTGGTTTTGCCTAATTTTATGCCAGAAAGCACCCCAAGGCAGCAAATTCTTGTTATTTTTCAAACGCTCTCTCGTGGCACGAACAGAAAACTACATGGCACCAAGATTGCGTTGGAGTTACATGATTTCATATTTCTGGCAAGAGTTGACGCCATTGTGTGAGATTTTCAGATGAAAAATTCTCTTGGAGGTAGGGTTCAATGAGGCTGCGCTGGTTCGCGTTAGGTATTTCGGGTTTTCTTTTTGTCGCTGGGCATAGTTTCGCTCAGGAGGACAAGCCGTTGGCGCCGGGCTGGTTGAGCCTGGACAGTAGTGTCGGTGTCCTCGACAAAGGCATTGCCAATGGCAAGTCGGCGCTGGAGAAAGCAGTTGGCATATCGATCGGTGGTTTTATCGATACCAGCTATGAGTGGAGTTCCAACCATCCGAAGAGTGCGCGCAACATCACCGGTCGCTATTTCGACAAAGATCACAACAAGATTTCGTTTAACTATTTTCATCTGGCGATTGAGAAGCCGGAAAAGGATTGGGGCGTGGGCTTCAAGCTGTCCGGCGATTTCGGCCGCGGTGGTGAATTGTTGCGCGAAGCTACCTTATGGGGCAGTCGCCTGAAGGATGAACCCTCGGCGGAATTGCGCGAAGCTTTTCTGACCACGACCATCCCGCTCGGCGCCGGCATCGGCATCAAAGGCGGTTTGTTCGTCACGCCGCTGGGCACGGAAATTCTCAATGCGCCGGGTGCGTACAACGATAACATCTCGCGCTCGTTCGCGTTCAACTATGGTGTGCCGCTACGCCATTTAGGCATGTTGTTCAGCTATCCGTTTCACAAAACCGTGACGGCGAGTCTTGGCGTAGTCACCGGCTGGGACAATCCGCGCGACAATAATCATGCGCCGTCGCTCTTGACGGGCATCAATTGGACTCCGGCCGATGCTTTCGGTTTGGCAAGCAATCTGATCTGGGGCCCAGAGCAGACGGGCACCAGCGGCTCGAAACGGCTGGCCTGGAGCAATGTCGCGACCATCAAGCCGATCGATCCGCTGACTCTGCTCGTGGAATATACCTTGGGTAGGGAGTCCAATATCGCCACGCCGACTCGGTCCAAGGACGATGCTTATTGGCATGCTATTGCCGCCATCGCGTCGTACAACTGGACTGAGCGCTTCAATACGGCGCTGCGCGGCGAAGTGTTCTTGGACAACGAAGCGGCGCGTACCTTCGGCTTCTTCGCTGCGACCGCGCCGCGGAGCGTCACGCTCGGCGAGTTGACCTTAACCACGAGCTACAAGTTTACGAAAATGTTTATCGGTCGGGCCGAAGTGCGCCAAGACTGGGCCAACAAGGGCGTCTATCAAAAGGCCGCAACAACGCCGACAGCAACCAAACGACTCTCGGCATGCAATTGCTTTACACGTTCTAACTTGCTTGCCTCCTGTTAGAACCAAAAAAGGAGCAGCTTCGGCTGCTCTTTTTTTGGTTGTAAGCAGCCAGTTTTAACTCAATCGCATTCATGCTGTAGCGTTTTTCGATTGCGCAGCTATCGATTTGCTAGAAAATCCATCGGGTGGTTGGTATTTTGGCGGGTGATGGGTTCCTCTCTCTTTCCTACGCCTGGGAGCTCAACGGCGGCAGGATGGCGCCAACTAAACACGCCTAAAAATTATCCGGTCTTCTTGTTGGTCCTTAGCTCGCTGATTTTTTTTACTGGCCTGGGCTCGCGTGATTTCTGGGCGCCGGTGGAGCCGCGCTATGGTGAGATCGCGCGCATCATGTTTCTCAAAGGCGAGTGGATCGTCCCCGCCGTCAACGGGGATCTCTACACAGATAAGCCGATTCTCTACTTCTGGCTGGTGCACTTTTTTTCCAAACTCGTCGGCGCGGTCAACGAATGGACGGTGCGTTTGCCCGCCGCCCTCGGCGGCATCGGCTTGGTGCTGGCTACCTACAAGCTCGGCAAGGAATTCTACACTCCACGAGTCGGCCTGTGGGCCGGTGTTGTCATGGCGACTTGTGTGCGCGTGATCTGGGAGGCGCGTTGGGCGCATCTCGACACGCTGTTTACGTGTTTCTTTACGCTGTCGATGTTGTTCGCGGCACGAGCGGTGCTCGACAAAGCGCAGCGCAACCAGTTTTTGTTTGCCTACGCGTGCATGGCCCTGGCAACCCTGACCAAGGGATTGATTGGCATTGTCTTGCCTGGGCTAGTCCTTGCGAGCTTCGTGATGATTAGGCGCGAATGGCGGTTGATTCTCGAAGCGCGCCTGGTGCCGGGAATCTTTGTCTTTCTCGCCATCGCCGCGCCCTGGTTCGTGCTCGTCAACCATGCGACCGACGGTAAGTGGCTCTACGATTTTATCTATCTCCACCATATTCAGCGCTACACCGACGGACTGGGCCATAGGGAACCCGTGTATTACTATTTGCGGACTCTACCGGTAGACTTCTTGCCCTGGACAATCGTCGCAGTGCCGTCTCTGTTTGTCTATCGGATCGACTGGAAGTGGTTGCGCCAACCGGCACGGCTGTTTTTGTTCCTGTGGTTTGCGGCGATTTTTGTTTTTTTCTCCGCCTCGGACACCAAGCCGGATCTTTATCTGCTGCCGCTTTTTCCGGTGGTGGCACTGTTCATCGCCAACTTCATCACGGCGTGGGCGGATGACAGCTTTGCTCAACACCGTTGGTACCGCGGCATTGTGGTCACCAGTTTTGGCATCATGGCGATTGCCTGTATGGCTTCGCCGATGGCTGCCCGGTTTGTCCGGCCAGATGCTTTTGTTCCGGCCCTTATCGCTGGCAGCGTGATGGGCGCAGGCACCCTGCTGACGGCATACGCGGCCTGGCGAAAGCCGATACCAATCATGTGTTGCGCTGTTGCCGGCACGATGGCCACCGGCATCGTTGCGCTGGCGTATTCGATTTTTCCATTCGTCGATCGCTTTAAGTCGCCACGGCCGGTTGCCGCGGCGGTCGCGGGCCATATCGCGGCGACGCCGCTCTATATCTATGCCGATTCGATGCACGATTATAATTTTTATGCCGGACGGAAATTGATTCCGGTGATTTCCACAGCCGACCGCTTGGACAAGCTCAGGCAGGAGGCGGGTTCGGGGTTTCTTTTAGTCAAACACAAAGATCTACGCGAGCTGGGCGGGCAGAATCAGGATCTGATTGACAGGAAAATCGCCGTCGACCAACGTGCGCCTGGGCGTTGGTGGTATCTCTTGCCGCTTGAGCCGAAACCGTAGCGGCGCATCGAATGCGTTGACACAATGGTCTCGATCAGCCGGTGTGGAAGCAATTCAGCGACTGGATATGGGGCATGACGCGGTTGGATTTCGGCGCGTCGATGTGGACTGGCCAGCCGGTGGCGCATGAGATCGCGATTCGCCTCGAGCTGAGCATCGAGTTAGCGCTGCTGGCGACATTTGTCGCCGTGCTGCTGTTGTTGCCGCTCGGCGTTCTCGCAGCGGTGAAGCAGGACACTTGGATTGATTATGCATTCGAGCGCGACGTGCTCTCAAGAGTTATCTACGGCGCGCGCACCGCGCTTTGGGTTGGCTTTGCTTCATCTTTGTTGGGTGCCTCCCTGGGCGCGCTGATCGGCGTGGCGAGCGCTTACTTTGGCGGCAAGGTCGATCTCTTGCTGCAGCGCTTCATGGACCTGCTATTGTCGTTTCCCCTGATCATTCTCGCGCTGGTGGTGGTTTCTCTGCTTGGCTCCGGCATGACCGACGTTATTTTTGCCATCACCGTGCCGATGATTCCTCGCTGCGCGCTGGTGCCGCGTAGCAGCGCGCTGGCGCTGCGTGAGATGCCCTTCGTCGAAGCCGCGCTCGCTCTGGGGTTTGGGCCGATGCATATTATTCTGCGCCATATGCTGCCCAACGTGATGGCGCCCGATCTGATCATGCTCACGGCCTTTCTCGGCCAAGCGATTTTGCTGGAGGCGTCGTTATCGTTCCTTGGCCTCGGCGTTGCCGAGCCCCAGGCCGCCTGGGATTAATGCTGCGCGGCGCCGCCGTCGACTTCGCCGAACGCGCGCCGTGGATGGCGATCTATGCGGGCATTGCCATCAGTTTGTCAGTTTTTGCGTTCAACCTATTTGGCGACTCCTTGCGCGATGCGCTCGATCCGAAACTGCGGATCTAAGAAATTGAAAATGGCGAGCCGGCCAAGGTATCTTTTACTATCTGCATAACTTGAGGAGATTGCGACCACGAATGTTCAAGTCATCTACTGTCAAAGCCATTATCTTTGTCTTGGGCGGCATCATTGCCGGCTATCTCATATTCTTTGATCTGCCGACGTTTTCCAAGCGCAATGAAGTTACGGGATCCATCGAGCATATGAATCGCGAGGCGGCGCAGCTCAACCGATCGTTGCCGTCCCTGCTCGATAAAGAGACCGAGCTGACTATTACCGAAGGCGCGGATCGCATGTTGATCTACAAGTACCGATTGATCAACGTTGCGGTCGGCCGTTTGGATCACGAGCGCTTTGCCGCCGAATCTGGGCCGAAGCTCAGGCTCGCCTCTTGCGCGACGCCGGGCACGCGCGATGACTTTCTCAAAAAAGGGATAAGTCTACGCTACTCGTATTTCGACAAGGACAAGCAGCATGTTGCGACGATCGACGTGACGCCGGAGGATTGCGGGTTTGACGCGTCACCGCGCTGATGGCGGCGACGCGTATCTCAAATCTCAGATTTCAAATCTCAAAAAAATCATACCCGGCGATTACTTTAGGATTTCTTTCGCCCGTGGGATCAATTTCGGGTCGAGATTGAAAACGTCCCTGACGTTGCGTTCCAATTCCGCTCCATCGAGCGGGTTTATATCCAAGCGCGCCTTGGTGGCGTCGGCGATGAATTCCGGATCTCTCATCGTGTCCATGAACGCTTTGCGCAGTATCTGCACGCGGTCCTTCGGCGTGTTCGGCGGCAGCACGAAGGGCCGCGCGGTCGGGCCAACACTGTGGACAATCGCTTTGACGAGCTTTTGACCTTCCTCGGTTTTGGCGTAGTTGATCGCGAGTGGCAGCTTTGGCTGGTCAGGATGAGCCTTTGGAATGTTTTGCAGAATCATCACGAGCTCGCCCGAGGCGAGCTCTTTGCTCCAGGTGGCTTTGAGCGATTCCCAAGAGTTACAAATGCCGTTCACTTCGCCGCTGCCGAAGGCGAGCCGGACGTCGGCGGTGCCTTTGTAGCCAGTTACTAATTGAAAGGGTAAACCAATCGCCGGCGCCAAGACTTTCGGAATGTCATCGGTGGCCGAGCCGGCACCGACGCCGCCGAATTTGATTATTGTCTTGCTGGATAACCACTGTTCGATGCTGGTGATGCCGGTGCTTTTGTGCACGCCGATCATGTAGTTGTCCTGCGCCGGCACGCCAATGTACTCGAACTTTTTCGATTCGAACTCGACGCCGGGTTTGCCGAGGAACTGCTGCAGGAACAGGCCGCCGATGAAATGGCCGATGGTGAGGCCGTCGGGTTTGGCGACCTTGTACATGTGATTGGCGGAGATCAAGAATCCCGCGCCGGGCATGTTGTCGACGATCAAGTTCGGGTTGCCGGCGATGTGTTTGCCCATGTGACGTGCCATGGTGCGCGCGTAGGTGTCGTAGCCGCCGCCGGCGGTGGCGCCGACGATGATGCGCACGGTCTTGCCGCGGTAGAAGTTATCCTGGGCCTGCGCCTGCAGGGACGCGAAGGGCACAATCAGTAAAGCGGCGAAAACAAGTTTCAACGAACCTCTGGCCATGAATCCTCCTCGTGGCGTCCCTTAGACGTGCACCGGGTGTGCTTACTTCAGTATCTCTTTGAGCTGGCTGACGATCGCCGGCTCGATCTTGAAAAGCTGGTGAACGATCTTTTCGATCTCCTCGCCGGTGAGGGGATCGGTGTCGAGGCGCGAGCGTTTGGCGTCGGCGATGAACTCGGGGTCTTTGAGGGTTTCAGTGAAAGCCTTGCGCAATAGCAGCACGCGATCTTTCGGCGTGCCTGGTGCGACCGCGTAGGGGCGGGTGATCATCGCTGGGTCGTGGCCGCCGAACTTGAGAATCTGCTTGGCGTTGTTGTCCGGCGCAAAGTCTGTCGCGTTGGGTACCTTCGGCAACTCCGGATGGGCTTTCGGGTTAACCTGCAGGACGACGAATACGTTGCCGGAGTCCAGCCCTTGGCGCCAAATCGATTTGATTGACTCCCACTGCCAACAGCCGCCGGCGACTTCGCCTGCCTCAGCTGCCAAGCGGACTTCGGCGGTGCCTTTATAACCAGCGACCAGTTGGATCGGCAGCTTCAAAGCCGCCAGCAATAGCTTGGCGGTATTATAAGTGGTATCGCCGGGCGCAACGCCGCCGACCTTCACCGGCGTTTTGGAATTGCGCAGCGCGTCGAACGTGGTGATGCCGCTGGCTTTGGTGAAGGCGCAGGCGACGTTGTCTTGAGTCGGAATGCCGATGTATCCGAATTTGCGAGCGTCGAATTCGATGCCAGGCTTGCCGACGACCTGGTTGATGACCTGGTTGCCGTGGAAATTGAGAATCGTCAGGCCGTCTGGTCTCGCGACCTTGTAGACGTGATTGGCCGCGAGCAGGCTCGCCGCGCCGGTCATGTTCTCGACGACGATCGCCGGATTACCGGGAATATGGCGGCCCAGATGGCGCGAGATCAAACGCGAGTAGGTGTCGAAGCCGCCGCCGGCGGAGAAGCCGACGATCAGTTTAATGGTTTTGCCCTCGTAAAAGGGCGCCGCCGCTACGGCCGACAGCGCTGTCGTGCCGAGGAACGCTAGCACAAGAAAGAACTTGCTAAAGAGTTTGATCATGCAGGCTCCTTCGCACACCGAGGAGATTTAGAGGAAATTAACTAGCAGCTTTTAGAGTGGTGTCAACGGGCGCGGAGAACGGGCGCAATAAATTGCGCCTCTACCCGCGGAGCAATGTGTTTTGCAGGGGCGTGATTTATCACGCCCGTTCTGCACATCAACGGTCTTGGCGCATCTCGGCTATTAGCTCTCGTTCCCATGCGCGGCTGCCGTCGGGCAGCCACTGGAAGCCGGGGTCGCGAATTTCGCCAGCGCGGGTGAATTTAGGCAACTCGGCAAGCGCGCGTTCGAGCACCGCTTCGTTGCGGCCACGATCATGCGGCGGGCCGAAGGTGCGGCCGACCGGATGGTCGACGAAAACGACACGCGGCGCGGTTACTTTGCTGATGATGTCGTGCGCGGTGCCGATTAGCAGCGTGGGAATGCCTTGGCCTTCGATCACGTGGGCGATGAGACCGACGGTCTCATGGCAGAACGGTCAATAGGGGACGAGCAGGGCAAGGTCGACTCGTGCCTCCTTCATATCTCTGGCAATGGCTGTCGCCAGCTCGTTCTCTATCTTAGCATGATCGCGCAAGCCGCCCATGCACGAGAAATGAAACGGCGCCAAGCTGCCGACCAATCCGCGCTTGACGAGATTGGCCAGCGCGGTGCGCGGAAAGACGATCTCTGGGTCCTGCTTGGGTACGCGGCCGATGCCCGAGTGGTGATCGATGATGATTTCTCCCGCTGTTGGATCGGATGGAACTTTGCGATAGCCGAAATCTTCGCGAGGAATGAACGGCTCTTGCTGCGTCAGGCGCAGCGCAGCGCTGGTCAGCAGCGCCACGCGCGACTGATTCAACGGCTTGGTTGCCGGGCACCACGCCGGCTTGGATGGTTTAACCAAAACCCGCGGTGGTTTGGGCGCCGAGTTTTGCGCCATGATCGGAAGATATTCGAAGGGCATAGCATCTCCTTTGCGTCGAAGTAACGTAGCACAAGCTTGCCCGGGGCTGCTAATGTGCCGATGTTGAAGCGATGCGCCAGCGGAAAATAGTTGTTCATGATGAGGCTTCAGGCGATCAAGCAAAGCTAAGAAATTCTGGGGGGACATAAAGGCCGCGCTGCCGAAGCGGTTCTGGCGACTCTGTTTCGCAAAGTATGCGCAGACGTCTCATTCGAGAGGCGGCTTGAACAAGATACATCGGCTCTGAAATTGCCTCGATCTCCGCGGTCCAGCTAGGTGCGGGCTGTTTGGTTCTCAGAGCGAGCAATTCCACCAGTGCTGCGGCGATCGCGAGCAGCTGCAAATGGGCGGCTTCTGGCCGAGGAATGAGATTTAGGCAGGGATGTTCACGGAGAAAATCTTGTGCCAAACCGCGCAGCTCAAGATTGTCAAGCCGAGGGTGAATTGTGAATCCCCTTATGATAAGCAAAATCCCTCATGATAGATGTCGCCGCGAATTACCGGAAGGTCTCGGATCGGATCGCACAAGCTGCGCTTCGATCTGGCCGACCAGGGACTGCTGTTAGGCTGTTAGCCGCCGCCAAGTCGCAGAGCGCTCACGCGGTTCGTGCTGCGATCGCCGCGGGTGTTTCGTTAATCGGTGAAAACTATGTTCAAGAAGCGCAGGAGAAGATTCAGCAAATCACGGTGCCAGCCGAGTGGCACATGATCGGTCACTTGCAGCGCAACAAAGCCAAGATGGCGGTGGATTTGTTCGACGTCGTCGAGTCCTTGGATAATCTTGCTCTGGCGCGCGAGTTGGACAAGGAAGGCAAGAAGCGGGGCAAGATTGTTCGCACGTTTATTGAGGTGAACCTGGCCGGCGAAGAGAGTAAGACTGGCGTCGCGAGGAGCCAGTTGACGGCGTTGCTCGACGGCATCGCCGAGCTGCCGAATCTTTGCGTTGAGGGTTTGATGACCGTGCCGCCGTTTCGTGAAAACTCAGAGGAAGTCAGGCCATTCTTTCGCGAGTTACGGGAGCTGAGCGAAAAACTCAGAGCGCAGAAAATCGCCAACGTGCATCCAACTGAGCTATCCATGGGCATGACCCACGATTTTTCAGTCGCGATCGAAGAAGGCGCGACGATCGTGCGTATTGGCACGGCGCTGTTCGGGCCGAGAAAGAGCTGATGTTCGTTTTGGCAAACTTGATCATCGCCTTTGCGCAAATCTTGGACTATGTGCTGTGGGCGTATGTCTGGATTTTGATTGGCCGGGTGGTGATTTCCTACGTCAACGCCGACCCGTACAATCCGCTGGTGCGCTTTCTGCATCTGGCTACCGATCCGATATTGGATCGAGTGCGCGCAAAGCTGCCGATGACCGCGGCCGGCTTTGACTTGTCGCCGATCGTAGTTTGGCTGGCCGTGCTTTTCTTGCAGCATTTTCTGGTGCGCACGCTTTTCGATATAGCGCACGCGTTGAGATAGACAACAGGAGTCTCGCTATGGAATCGCTCTTCGCCGCGGATATTCGCGATAACCAGCTAGTCGATTCGCTGTTTTTGGTGGCGACCAAAAACCATGGTGTCACCAAGAACGGCAACGGCTATCTGATTTTGAAGCTGCTCGACCGCACCGGTGAGATCGAAGGGCGGGTGTGGGACCGGGCCGATGACTTGGCGCGCGGTTTCGACAAAAACGATTTTGTCCGGGTGCGCGGCCAGGCGACGCTTTATCAGGGTAAGATGCAGATCCGTGTGCAGGATGTTTCGCGGGTCGATGAGAAGACGGTGGCGCCGGAGGATTTTTTGCCAAAGAGCGCGCTCGATCCGGAGGCGATGGTCGCCGAGCTGCAAACGATTTTGCGCGGTATCAAAAATCCCCACTTACTGGCGCTGGTCGAAGCGTGGTTCGCCGACGAAGATTTGATGAACCGGTTGAAGCAAGCGCCGGGTGCCAAGACCATTCATCATCCTTATATTAGCGGGCTTTTGGAGCACACCCTGTCGCTGCTCAAGCTGATTCTCAAAGTCGTCGAGAACTATCGCAACATCGACGTCGACTTGCTGCTGGTCGGCGGTTTTCTCCATGACATTGGCAAAGTTTACGAATTCTCCTACGACCGCGCCGTCGAATACACCGATGAGGGGCAACTGCTCGGTCACTTGGTCATGGAAGTCGAGATGGTCAATCAGAAGATCGCGACGATTCCCGACTTTCCAAAAGAGCTGGCGCTGCTGGTCAAGCATATGCTTGTGAGCCATCATGGTGAATATGAATTTGGCTCGCCGAAGTTGCCGCAGACTTTAGAAGCGGTGATTTTGCACTCGCTCGACGACCTCGACGGCAAGATTCAGGCGATTCAAAACATGCCGGAGAAAGAAGCCGGCTCGAAATGGACGGCGTTTCATCGCGCTTACGGCCGGAGCTTTTTTCGGCCGCATGACAGAACCGAGAAGTGAGAAGGTGTTATGAAGGATTTCATCGCTGGAGCGTGGATCGACAAATCCCAAAAAATCGAAGTCACCAATCCTTTCGATAGTTCGGTCATCGATGCGGTGCCGAAGGCGGATGCCAATGATTTAGAGAACGCCTTGGCGTTTGCCGAGCGGGGCGCGAAGGTCATGGCTAAGCTGTCTTCCTACGAGCGCTGGAAGATTCTGCGCAAGGCGGCTGACATGATGGCGGCGCGCAACGAAGAGCTCGGTCAAATCATCTCCAAGGAAGAGGGCAAAATCATTGCTGAAGGGCGCGGCGAAGCGAGCCGCGCAGTGGAAACTATGATGGGGTCGGCGGAAGAGGCCAAGCGGCTGCACGGCGAAACGGTGCCGTTGGATGCCGACCCCACCGGCAGCAAAAAATTGGGCTTTACGCTGCGGGTTCCCTGCGGCGTTGTCGCGGCGATTGCGCCGTTTAATTTTCCGCTCAATCTGGTCACGCACAAAGTCGGGCCGGCTTTGGCGGCGGGCAACTCGGTGATCGTCAAGCCGGCGTCGGATACGCCGCTCTCGGCGTTGAAGCTGACGGAAATTCTACTCGAAGCGGGACTGCCGCCCGAAGGGATTCAATGTCTGACCGGTTCTGGCGGTGAAATTGGCGATGCCCTCGTTGCGGACCGGCGCGTGCGCAAGGTTACGTTCACTGGAAGTCGGGAAATCGGCGATCGCATTTGCCGCACGGCGGGCATAAAAAAAGTCACCATGGAGCTCGGTTCGAACAGCCCGGTGATTGTGATGCCCGATGCCGATTTGGAGAAGGTTGCGACAGTTTTGGCGATGACCGGCTACGGCAATGCCGGCCAAACCTGCATCTCGACGCAGCGCGTGTTAGCGGGCAAGAAAATCTATGGCGATTTGCTAAAGGTCCTAAAGCCGAAAGTTGAAGCGCTCACCACCGGCAATCAACTCGACGAAAAGAACAAAGTCGGTCCGATGGTCAAAGAGAGCGAGGCTGTGCGCGTCGATGAATGGGTTAACGAAGCGGTCAGCGGCGGCGCGAGGTTAGTCGCCGGCGGCGGGCGCCGCGGCGCGATCTATTTGCCGGCGGTGGTCGCCGATGTACATCCGGATATGCGCATTTCGCGCGACGAGCTCTTTGGTCCGGCAGTTGCGGTGACGCCGTTCGACACCATTGACGAGGCCATCGCGCTGGCCAACGATAGCGTCTACGGACTGGCAGCGGGCATTTTTACCGATAACGTCGAATGGGCGATGAAGTTTGCCCGCGAAGCAGAGGCGGGCAATCTCCATGTCAACTGGGGCTCGCAGTGGCGCGTCGATCTCATGCCCTACGGCGGCCTCAAAGATTCTGGTTTCGGCAAAGAAGGGCCGAAATACGCGGTGCAAGAGATGACCGAGTTGAAGATGGTGGTGTTTCATTTGCAGGCGTGAGGCTTGAGGCAACCGGCAGCAGCCGGAACGGGGCTTGGTTTGTCACGCTTTGAGCGGCGTGAACCGATTGGAACAGTTTGAACGAGTTAAGAAAAATGCGAAGTGATGGGCGCAAGCCAAAAGAGTTGAGGCCGGTGAAGATTACGCCGAGCTACATTAAGACCGCCGATGGCTCGGTGCTGATTGAGATGGGCGACACCAAGGTCATTTGCACGGCAAAATTGGAAGAGCGGGTGCCGCCGTTTTTGCGCAACAGCGGCAAGGGCTGGATCACCGCCGAGTACGGCATGCTGCCGGGCTCGTCGCAGCAGCGCATCGGCCGCGAATCGTCGCGCGGCAAAGTTGGCGGGCGGACTCATGAGATCCAACGGCTGATCGGCCGCAGTTTGCGCGCGGTGGCGGATCTAACATTACTCGGCGAGCGGACCATTTGGATCGACTGCGACGTCATTCAAGCCGACGGCGGCACCCGCACGGCGTCGATCACCGGCGCCTATATCGCCGTCGCAGAGGCGCTGAGCAAATGGCTCAACAAAGGCTTGATGAACCGCGACCCGCTCAAAGATGCGGTGGCGGCGGTCAGCATCGGCATCATCGATGGCAAGATTCTCCTCGATCTCTGCTACGAAGAAGACAGCCGCGCCGAAGTCGACATGAATTTCGTCATGACCGGTTCGGGCAAATTCATCGAAGTGCAAGGCACCGCCGAGCACGAGCCGTTTAGCCGCAAACAGATGGAACAGATGGCGGAGATCGCTCAGGGCGGTATTAAGGAATTGCTTAAAGCACAAAAAAGGATCCTGGCGTCGCTCGGCTGAGCCCTCCTGCGATGACGGAATTATTGATCGCGACTACCAATCAAGGAAAATTTGCCGAAGTTCAGGCTTACCTGAGCAAACTGCCGCTGCAAATTATTTCGCTCAAAAGTTTGGCAAGTTATCCCAACGTGGTCGAAGACGGCGCGACCTTTGAAGCCAACGCGCTCAAGAAAGCGCGCACGCTGGCGGATTTTTCCGGATTGCTGACGCTGGCTGACGACTCGGGCTTGGAAGTCGACGCGCTCGGCGGCGCGCCAGGAATCTATTCGGCCCGCTATGCCGGTCCGGAATTCGACGACGACGAAAATAATCGCAAGCTGCTGCACGAGTTGCGCGGGGTGCCAGAGAAACGGCGAACGGCGCGGTTTGTTTGCGCCTTAGCCTTGTGCGCGCCGAGAAATCGCGGCATGGCGGATTGGACGGTGCGCCAATCCTGCGAGGGGCGCATTGCCTTTGCGCCCAAAGGCGCGCACGGCTTTGGCTACGATCCGCTGTTTTTCTTTGCGCCCTTTGGCGAGACCTTCGGCGAGATCGAGCGCGAGCTCAAAGCCACGGTGAGCCATCGCGGCAAAGCCCTGCAAAAGTTGGCCGAGGCGCTGCCGTCGTTGTTGCCCAAATGAGCAGCGAAGTTTCGTTCTCGATCGGCGCCCACGCAGCCTGGGCTCCGGGGCTGGAGAGCCCGGCGGCTTGGCAAGCGTGGGCAAAAGGCGCAGTCGAGATCGCCAGCGCTGGCGAGCCGCCGCTCAAGGCGATGCCCGCCATGCTGCGGCGCCGCGCCGGCACGCTAGCGAAAATGGCGCTGGAAGTCGCTTATCGCTGTTTGGACGAACGGCGCGATGTGCCGATCGTCTTTTGCTCGCGCCACGGCGAGGCGGAGCGCTCGGCGACAATGCTCGCGGATCTCGCGAAAGATCAGCCGTTGTCGCCGACTTCCTTCGCTCTGTCGGTGCACAATGCGGTGGGCGGACTCTTTTCCATGGCGCGGCGCGACCGCGCTAATCATATCGCCATGGCCGCGGGCCAAAGCAGCGTGGAGCACGGCGTGATCGAAGCTTGCGGCCTGTTGGCTGACGGCGAGCCTGCGGTTTTGCTGGTGGTTTACGATTGCCCGCTGCCGGCGGTGTATCGATCCTTTCACGACTGTCACGAACAACCCTTCGCTTGGGCCTGGTTGATGGAGCCCGCCGCCGCCAACAGGATCACACTTGCCTGGGCTGCGGCGGAGAGCGCGCCGGCGGACGCCAGCGCATTGTCAGGGGGGTTGGCCGTGCTGCGCTTTTATCTGCTTGGCGACTCCCGCACGGAACGCGTCTGCGACGGACGGCGCTGGCTGTGGTCGCGCGATGCTTAGCGTATTCGCCCGCTGGTCGCGGGTTTTTTTGTCGCGGTGGGGTTTTTTGCGTTCGGCGTCGGTGGCTTGATCCAACTGGTCGCCTTTCCCATCATCCGGCTTTTTGTCCGCGATCGCCAGGAGCGCGCCAATCTTGCGCGCGATTTCATCGGTTGGAGCTTTGCTTCGTTGATCGGCTTTTTGCGCTTGACGCGGGTATTGGATTATAAAGTGATGGGAGCCGAGAGACTTGAGCGCCGCGGTCTGTTGATCTTGCCAATCATCCGACGTTTCTCGATATCGTGTTTCTGATGTCGCTGGTGCGGCGGGCGGATTGCATTGTCAAAGGGGCGCTCTGGCGCAACCCGTTTTTCCGCGCCCCGGTGGCGGCCGCCGACTATATTCGCAACGACGATAGCGAAGCGCTGCTGGCCGACTGTGTAGCGGCCTTGGAGCGCGGGGAAAATTTGATTATTTTTCCCGAAGGGACGCGCACTGCCTCCGACGGCACTTTCAAGTTGCAGCGCGGCGCTGCTCACGTCGCGCTGCGGGCACGCCGCGATATCACGCCCGTGCTGATCCGCTGCCGGCCGGTGATGCTGGCGCGCGATGTTCGCTGGTGGAAGATGACGCCGCAGCGATCGCAATATGATATCGAAGTCAGAGAGGACATTGCTGTGGCGCAGTTCGCGGCGCAGCCGGCTGGCGATGGTTTGGCGGCGCGCCATCTGACCGACTATTTGCGCGAGTTTTTCACGAGGGAGAATCGTATTCATGCAGCCGTTTGAGGACGAGATCAAGCAAATGATCATCGATGTCTTGCAGCTCGAAGACATCACGGCGGCCGACATCGACAGCGCGGCGCCGCTGTTTGTCGCTGGGTTGGGGTTAGATTCTATCGATGCGCTCGAGTTGGGCGTGGCGATTCAGAAGCGCTACGGCATTGTGCTGTCGGCGAGCGCAGAAGAGAACCGGCGGCATTTTAGCTCGGTGCGCGCGCTTGCTAGCATGATCGAAACGCAGCGCAAAAATGGGGATCAGGCGAAATGAGCGCGGCCTTACCGCAGACCCAAGACGAAATTTATCCCTGGCTGGTCGGCCTGCTGAGCGAAATGTTCGAATTGGACAAGACGCGGATCACGCCGCAGGCCAACCTCTACACCGACCTTGATATCGATAGCATCGACGCCGTGGACCTGGCGGTTAAATTCAAAGAGCTCACCGGCAAACGGCTGGCGCCGGAAACTTTCAAGAGCGTGCGCACGGTGCAGGACGTGGTCGATGCGTTGGCCGGATTGATGGTCGGGTAGTTCTCGTGCGCCGCATGGCTGCGATCTTGGCGGTGCCGATCACGCTGGCATATCCCTTGGCGATTTGGCTCGGCGATGGGCATATTGAGCCGCGTTTTCTTGCCGGCGCCTTGTTAGTCACTCGGTGCCAATGCCGTGGTTAACATTGTGAGCTACTACGACAGGAAAATCATGTCGAGCCAGTCGGAGTTCGAGTGCCATGCCGGCGCGCTGATTGCCGGAGTCGTGCTGCGCGGCGAGTACGCAACGGTCGCCGATAAGTAGGCTGGTATCTCACCGGGTGAGGCGCAACAAAAAGACCCGACCGTGACACGATGGATCGCGGTGACGCTGGCTGTGCTGCTAACGTGCGTCATTGCGCGCGTTGTTGACGCGCGCAATGTCAAGCCCATTGTTTCGATTAATGACGCCATGCAAAGCGCCAACATCGATGGCTCGGTGCGGTTTTTCTTTGCCCAGCAGAAGGCCCCAGCCGTGGCTAAGCGCTTGGGCAGCGCTTCGGTGCATGAGAAGGTATCAACCCGTCCGGAACGCGATGAAGAATCGTGCAAAGCCGCCTTTCGCGAAGCTCTGCAAGCGCTGCAAAAGCGAGCGCAAAGAGCGGGCGCCGACGCCGTGGTCAATATCGTGAGCTATTTCCGCAATGAAACGACTGCGAGCCCGACCGAGTTCCAATGTCACGCCGGCGCCGCCGCGCATGTGCTGTTAAGGGGGGAATGGTGCAGCTGGCGCACTAAAATTCGCAATGGGGAAGTGATACCGATCGGTATCGCTTCTCACAGAAACTCACCGATACTTCTCGCCCATCCGCCACAGGTGGATCGTGTGATAGTGCAGAATGTCTTTTCCCTTCTTCTCCGGCGTGGGTAGTTTGATTGAGTTATCCGGCTCCCAGCCTTCAATGCCGAAGTCGTGGGCGACGATTCTCGTGCCGGGTTTGAGCTGTTTTTTGAAGCTTGGCTTCATCGCTTGGTTGAACCAGGGCAGCATGTAGAGCGTGACCACTGTGGCGCGGGAGATGTCGGCTTTGAGCGCGTCTTCGGCGCGGAACTCGACTAGGTGGCTGACGCCGGCGGCTTTGGCGTCTTTTCTCGCTTTTGCCAGCAGCAACTGGTCCATCTCAATGCCCACGGCTTTGACGCGGTATTTCTGCGCAGCGCGAATGACGATGCGGCCGTCGCCGCTGCCGAGGTCATAGACGACATCGCCTTTTTTCACTTCGGCCAACTCCAGCATGCGGTCGATGACTTCCACCGGCGTCGGCACGAAAGGGATCTCTTCGCGCGGGCCTTGGCTATGAGCGACGCCGGCCATGACGCACAGGACGATGAGCAGGAAAACGGGCGGTGTCAGAGAGAATCTCGGTTTCATGGCAGCAAATATGACGCAGCGAAGAGGCGAAAACAAACGTGGTTGTCATTTCTGCGAAAGCAGACTATCTATGGGAGATGGCAATTGACACCCCGGCTAACTCCGGTAAACGACCGCCACTCTCGTTACCTTTCTACTACGGTTGGTTCGTTGTTGCGCTTTGTTTTCTAACCACTTTGACGAGCGCTGGCGTGCGTTCTTCGCCGTCGGTGTTGATCCATCCTTTAGAAGCTGAATTCGGCTGGAGCCGGGCGCTGATCGCGTCGGCAATCAGCATGAATTTGCTCTTGTTCGGCGTGGCTGCGCCGATCAGCGGTTATTTGATCGACAAGTATGGGCCGCGCAAGGTGATGCTCGGCAGCTTGATCCTATTGATCGCCGGGGTCAGCGGCACCGTGGTGATGGACCAGTTTTGGCAGTTCTTTTTGGTCTGGGGCGTCATCGTTGGCCTTGGCGCCGGCGGTGTTGGTTCGGTGTTGACCGCCACTGTCGGCAATCGCTGGTTTGTCGCGCACCGCGGTTTGGCGCTGGGCATTCTCGGCAGCGCCAGTTCCACGGGGCAGTTGATTTTTCTGCCGCTTTTTATGTGGCTCATCGCCACTTCCGGGTGGCGCTTCGGCTCGTCGGCTTTGATCATCATCGCGATTATTCTCTTGCCGCTGCTTTTTCTTTTCATGCGCGACGATCCGGCCGAAGTGGGGCTCGAACCCTACGGCGCCGGCGATCCGAATGCTACAGCCAAAGCCGGCGCAGCTTCGCTGCGGGGGACTTCGGCAAAAAACGCCACGATTACCGCTCGCGAAGTCGTGAGCCATCCAACCTTCTGGCTGCTGTGCGGCAGTTTTTTTGTGTGCGGCGGCACGGCCAATGGTTTGATCGGGACACATTTGATTCCGCACGAAGTTGAAATCGGCATTCCGCAAGTCATGGCGGCGTCGCTGGTCGGGATTATGGGCACGCTGAACATCGTCGGCACGACGTTTTCCGGCTGGATGATCGATCGGGTGGCAGCTCACAAATGGTTAGCCTTGGTATATGCGCTGCGCGGCGTGTCGCTGTTGATTTTGCCCTTCGTCAAAGACTTCAACGGCTTAGTGTTGTTCGCGATCGTCTATGGCCTCGATTGGTTTGCCACGGTGCCGCCGTCGATGGCGATCACCGCCGATACTTTTGGCCGGCAAAACGTCGGCAAGGTCTACGGTTGGATATTCATGTCGCATCAGATCGGCGCGGCGATCATGGCTTCGGCGGCAGGAGCGGTGCGCGATTATCTCGGCGACTACAACGTCGCTTTTCTCGCCGGAGGGTTTATTGCAATGATCGCCGCTGGGCTGGCGTTGCAAATCAAGCCCAAGCCGAAGGAATCGACACCAGCCCCGGTGACCGCGCCGGCGGGAGCGTGACGGTGAAAGCGGAAACGCCGGTTTTCACGCTCGGCGCAACCTTCGCCGATGGCACGTCGGCGACGCAGAACGCAGTGATCCCGTAGCGCCAACGCCCATAAAGAACCAATCGCCGGCTATTCCGATTCGCTGAAGTTTGAGACGCGCCAGTGAGCACCGTCTTTGCGCGCCGCGATGAGCCATTTGCGGGTAAATACGCTGCCGTCGTCGGATTGAATGGTGCCTTCGTACAGAAAGGACGCCCGTTTGTCGCTCTCTCTTTTTTCCAGCAGTTTGTAGTTGACCCTGGGTTTTTGTGTGGCAGCGTCGATCTTATGGCCCTCGGTCAGGCGAATCTCCTCGTTGATCTTGTCGAGGGCGAGACTGACCGCGTAGGCTTTGGCTTTAGACAAATTGATCTGCACGTAGTGTTGATCGATAAATTCTTCGACGACTCCCTGGGGGCCGCTCAGATCGCGGTTGCAGGCAAAGAAAAGCGAAAACCAAATTAGCACGCTTAAGTGTTTCGTCCAGAGACGTTTCATGAGCTAATCAGCCTACGCTATCCACGATCCAAGTCAAAGCTTCTTGCATGGCCAAGCGCATGTCGCCGGCGCCCGACAAGCGATGATCGGCGCCGCGAAAGATCGACAACTGTTTGGCGCCGGGCAGGCAGGCATAAAGCTCATAAGCCTCTTCTACCGGCACGATCTCGTCGCGGTCGCCGTGCAGAATCAGCACCGGGCAAGCGATCCGTCGCGCCGCGGCAGGCACGTCGATTTTTTCCAAATCTTCAAGCAGCGAAACATTCAACCGCTGGCCGTGGTAGATCGTAAAGCCGCTGGTGCGCCACTGTCGCAGTTCCTCCGGCGTCAATATTCGTTTGGGAAATTTTTCCGGGTGGAGCGGTGCGGCGAGCGTCGCGACGCCGGCAATGGCCGCTTCCTGAGCGGCAAACAACAACGCCACAGTGCCGCCCATACTCGAGCCAAAGAGCGCGACCTTGCCGGCGCTGCGGCGCGCGATCAACTCAAACGCGGCGCGCAGATCCGCGACTTCGCCGCTGTAGGTAATGTCGGCCAAGTTTCCGCTAGAGTCGCCGACGTAGGAAAAATCGAAACGCAGCGCGAGTATGCCGCGCTCGGCCAACGCGTCGGCGAGCTGCATCAATTTTTCACTGTTCTTGGTCGACTCCATGCCATGGCAGAGAATCGCGGCGCCGCGCGGCCCCCCGAACGGGTGATGCCAGACGCCGGACAAGGTCGCACCGCGTTCGTTGGCGAACAGGATCTTCTCTTGCGGCATAAACTGTACTGTTGCTTAGAATTGCGGCTATCTCAAGAATAAAAAAGCGCGGCTGTCGGGCGACCGGTTGTTGTGGAGCGCAAGCCCCGGATCTCACAGTGGAACATTGGCTTGCCCTCCCGATGGACATTCGATATATCTGCCTCGACTTGGCCAACTCAGCCAAAGGGAGGCAAAGAGGCTACGCGAAAGTCCAACGTTATCTGGGCTGTATTCGGGTCTCGATCGAGTTTTAGGTGCGTTGTGAATTACCTGGTGAGCTTATGAAGGCACGGATCATCCGGCGCGTGCTGACAGCGCAGCTATTGTTGTTCTCGATAGCGTTCTCCAGGCTTGCGGTCGAGGCGGTGCCGATGGCGCCCAATGAAAGCTGGGTGGTCGCTGCGGTCGTGGCGATTGCCGTTGTCGACTCCTCCACGCTCGATATCCAACCGCAGCAAAAACTATTTCGCTATCAACTTCGTATAACGAACGTCGAGGCGGTTCCCGGCGCGGACAATGTCTTGCGCGGCTATGAGGGCCGGACCATTGAGGCCCTGACGCGCGAGCCGCTTGGGAGTGACGCGGTGAAAGGGCAAAAGGTAAAGGTACGAATCAGCTTTCAAGGCGATGAGCGCCGTGGCCACTACTGGATACTCGAATCGGCTCTCATACCGCGGGCGCAGTGAGGTGGGTCATGAAATGGATGGGATATAGAGAGTTTGCACTACTTGTCGCTGCTTGGATTGTCATCGGCTTGTTGCCACCGGCTGAACTGCTCGCGGTGCCGGCACGAACCACGCCCGAGGACTTGCGCCAGCCGGATGGAACGGTTATCACCGTGCGGCAATTCGGCGATGAATGGAGCAATGGCCTGCGCACGCCCGACGGCTACACGATACTGAAAGACGATCGCACGGGCTACTGGATGTTTGCCGAAGACGCACCCAGTGGCGGAATGCGCCGATCAAATCGGATTGTCGGACGCCATGCGCCGACGGGGATCCGTAAATTCATCCGCGAAAGGCCGGCGCGCGCGCCGGGGCTTGCCGCTGAGGCGGCGCCATTCGCGGCGCCAAGTTTGACGGCGAATTTGGGCAGTCAGCCGCTACTGGTCATCCATGCAGATTTCACCCCGTCGGTGCGCGTTGGCAGCACTGCGGCAAGCCTGCATAACAAGTTTTTCGGCGCCACGGGCAGTGTTAGGCACTATTACCAAACGGCATCCTACGGCAACTTCTCAATTGAGCCGGCGCCGGAAAATAACGTGGCGCTTGGCGGGCTAGTCAACGACGGCATCGTTAGCGTGACGCTCAATTACACTCACCCCAACACCGGCAGCGCCATCGACAACCGCAACCGCAATATTACGCGCGATGCTTTGATCGCGGCCAATCAATACGTCGATTTCTCCCAATTCGATCTAAACGGTGACGGCGTTCTCTCGCCGACGGAGCTACATATTATTATCGTGGTTGCCGGCTACGAGCGCTCGTATACTTCTAGTCCCTGCGGCGCCAGTACCTGGGGCCATCGATGGGGATTGAGCGGCAGCGTGCCGGCGCCCACGCTCGACGGAAAAATCGTTGGGCGCACCTACGCGGCTTTTGGCGAATGGCATTGCAGCACTAGTAACACGCCGGGACACGAGGCGACCATCGGTATCATGGCGCACGAGCTCGGACATGATCTCGGCCTGCCAGACCTTTACGATACCGACGGCAGCTCGCGCGGCGTTGGCGCCTGGAGCATCATGGCGGGCGGGAGCTGGAACGGCATTGCGCGTCCCGGCGACTCACCGGCCCATTTCGATCCCTGGAGCAAATTTTTTCAAGGATGGACAAGCCCGACGCTGGTCACCGGCACGCTCGCCAACCAGTCGATTGCGGCCTCGGCGGCGACGCCGCAGGTATATCAATTGCTCCCCGGCACGCCCTCGTCGGGAGAATATTTTCTCATCGAGAACCGGCAACGCGTCAACTATGACGCGGCGATCCCGGGAACCGGACTGCTGATATGGCGCATCGACGCAAGCAAGAGCAACAACGACGCGGAATGTTTCCCCGGCGGCCCCTCCTGCGCTGTCGCGCACTACAAAGTAGCGGTGGTGCCGGCGGACAACTTGTTCAACTTGGAGCGCAATATGAATAGTGGCGATGCCGGCGACCCCTGGCCCGGCTCTTCCGGCAACGCCAACTTTACCGCTTTATCGCTGCCCAACAGCAACTTCTACAGCGGCGCCCCGAGCGGTGTGAGCGTGACCGCGATTGGCGTTGCAAACGGAGTGGCCACCGCGACGCTTAGCGGTCTTGATAACGGCCCGCCGGACACTCTGATCAGTGGCAGCCCGCAAGCACTGACGAGCGCGACAAACGCAGACTTCACTTTCACGTCGAGCAAGGCCAATAGCACATTTGCCTGCAAGCTTGACGGCGGCGCTTTTGCGTCCTGCACGAGCCCGAAGAGCTACAGTGGATTGGTGGCGGGTAGTCACACGTTTTCTGTCCAGGCGACCGATCAAGGCGGCAGCACCGACCCGACACCGGCAATTTTTACTTGGACCATCGACAACATTGCGCCGGACACGAGTATTACAAATGGTCCGGCACAATCGATCACGCAGAATAGCACGACCTTCAATTGGACCGGTTCTGATAACGTGAGCACTGCAGGAAACTTAGTTTATGCCTACCGTCTCGATCCGATCGAGCCGAATTTCTCAGCCTTTGGCGCTGTGACCGAGAAATCTTACAGCGGGCTGGCCAACGGCAACTACACATTTATCGTAAAAGCCAAAGATCAAGCCGGCAACGAAGATGCCACTCCGGCGACTAGATCCTTCGCGGTGAACATCGTGGCAGCGGGCCCGATTGTCTTGGCGTACAACGGCATGCTGCGTGACCGCGTCGGCCAGAACAACCAATTTGGTTTCGGCGATGGGCGGCCCGATCCGACGTTCACCGTGACTTTCCCCGCGGGTGGGACGACGCGGACGGTGACGTTGCTGCGATTGGACAGCAGCGACGGCGGGGTGTGGGACACTAACGCGGGAACCGGGTTTTGGACATTGGGGGCGGCGAGCAGTTTGGACGCTGGGCTCTATAATGCTGGCAACGATGCGGTTAGTTTTGCCGTAGCGCCGGCTGGGAGCTTTAATTTGTTCGCCTCAGAGTGGCACTTAAACACGACGAGCTTTCCCAACGGATTGTTTCATGCCGACGCGGAATTTACGTTGACGGTGGGCTTCAGCGACGGTTCGAGCGCGACAGCACAGACCACCATCACAGGGCCGCCATCCGACACCACGGCGCCGGACACCAACATTACGGCCGGACCGAGCGGCACGATCACCGCCAATAGCGCGACGTTTGGTTGGAGCGGCTCAGACAACGCGACGACGACTGGCAACCTCGTTTATGCCTACCGGCTCGATCCAATCGAGCCGAACTTCTCGGCATTTGGAGCGGCAACCAGCCGGGCTTACAGCAATTTACCTAATGGCAACTACACCTTTGTTGTAAAAGCGCGAGACCAAGCCGGGAACGAGGATACGACGCCCGCGACGCACGCATTTACCGTAAACGTCGCTACGGGGCCGATTGTCTTGACGTACAACGGCATGCTGCGCGATCGAGTAGGGCAGAACAATCAATTTGGCTTCGGCGATGGGCGGCCCGATCCGACGTTCACCGTGACGTTTCCAGCAGGTGGGACGACGCGCACGGTGACGTCGCTGCGTTTGGATAGCAGCGACGGCGGGGTTTGGGATACCAACGGCGGGTCGTTCTACTGGACGTTAGGAGCGGCGGCAGGCTTGGACACGGCGCTTTACAACGGTGCCAATGACGGAGTGAGCTTCGCAGTAAATCCCGGCACTAGTTTCAACCTATTCGCATCCGAGTGGTACTTGGACACGACGAGCTTTCCGAACGGCTTATTTTTCGTACGGGAGCTGGCTTTACGCTGACGATAGGTTTCAGTGACGGCACGAGTGCGACGGCGCAAACCACCATCGCTCCGGCGGCGCCGGTGAACGCGACGGTGGTCAATGCAAATCCGAAGCGGCGCTAAGTCAGCCAAGAGTTTCACCCGCTAATTCAATTCGCCATGGCGCCGTGGTATCTTAAGTCGCCGCACGCCATGGACGAACTTATCAAAAGCTACGGCGAGCACCTGCGCAATCAGCGGAACGTCTCGCCGCACACCCAGCGCAACTACGTCAGCGACGTGGCGCAGCTGCGGGGATTTCTAGTCGACGCCACATTCTGCCTTGCGGCTCCCGATGTCGTCGATGTTGGCAAAATCGATATTCACGTCATTCGTGCGTTCTTGGCGTCGTTGGCCAAGGATCGTAAGAAAAGCTCCATTGGCCGCAAGCTGGCGGCGCTGAAAAGCTTCTTTGGCTACTTACTTGCGACTCATGAAATCGACAAAGACCCGCTGCTGTTGATCGAGACGCCGAAGCAAGAAAAGCCGCTGCCGGTGTTTTTATCAGTCGACGATGTCTTTCATTTGTTAAATGGCGTCAAGGTCGAAAAGATTCTCGACACCCGCGACCGGGCGGCGCTGGAGGTTTTTTATTCCACCGGTATTCGTGTCAGCGAGCTGGTTGGTCTCAATTGGGCGGATATCGATTCTAATCTCGGCATTGTGCGCGTGCTCGGCAAGGGCTCGAAAGAGCGCATCGTGCCGATCGGCGCAGTGGCGCTGCAGGCGCTGCGCGACTATGGCGCGGAGCAACGCAAGAAGTGGCACGTGGAGAGCAAAGGCGCCGCGCCAGTTTTTTTGAACCATTCAGGCCAGCGCATCAGCACCCGCAGCGTCGCGCGCATCGTCGAAAAGCATCTCAAGAAAGCCGGCATCGCCGTCAGAATGGGGCCGCACGGCCTGCGCCATACCTTCGCGACGCATTTACTCAACAGCGGCGCCGACCTGCGCGTGATCCAAGAACTGCTTGGTCATGCGAGCTTGTCAACCACGCAAAAGTATACGCATCTAAATCTCGATCAGCTCACGGCAGTCTACGATAAGGCTCATCCGAGGGCGTGAGAGATCAGTCAGACCTCATGGACTGGCTATGTGCCCTTTGTGCGATCGCGATCACGCGCGGTTTGGAATGTTACGCGGCTGTGAATTGCCTTTCATGGGCGTTGACAAAGTTAGAGGCACAAGGAGAGAATCCCGGAAGGTTTTGCAGAGGCAAGATGGGGGGCGTCAACGGTGCGGACGTTCTCGGTCGTGACCGGCTCTTCGGCTTTGCTCAACACTTTGTGGAGTTAGCTCGACCAACCGTCAATATGCTCGCTGGCGCTATCCGCAAAATGAATTGACTATTATTCGCCTGCTTCAAGGTAAGCAAGGTAAACCTCTCGGCCATCACGTTGTTTGCTTACTTCGACCGTTCCTTCCTCGATAACATAGGCCGTTCCCCCTTGGTCGTTTTCCTTTACGATGACTTCTCCAGGTTGATACCGGCCCAGCTTGATCATGAAACTCCTCCCGATGAAATAATTTCACCTTCGCAGTCCGCTTATAACGGAATGGTTGCGTAGACAAGGGCGATTCGGTTGCCGGAGACCAACTGGGGCGCATCCTCCATCATTTTGTTTGGGCGACTTGCGTGTTACTCTGCTAGTGGCTTAACGGCTAAGGAATCGAACAATGTTCCACGGCACAACCATATTAGCGATCAAACACAACGGTAAAGTCGTCGTCGTCGGCGACGGGCAGGTAAGCCTTGGCCAGACGGTGATGAAGCGCAGCGCTCGCAAGGTGCGCAAGCTTTATCATGACAAAGTCATTGCCGGTTTTGCCGGCGCGACGGCGGATGCGTTTACGTTGTTCGAAAAGTTCGAAGGCAAGCTCGAACAGTTCAACGGTAATCTCAAGCGCGCGGCGGTCGAATTGGCCAAAGATTGGCGCACTGACCGCATGCTGCGCCGTCTTGAGGCGCTGTTGATCATCGCGGACGTCAACGATTTGCTGGTGATCTCGGGCAGCGGCGATGTGATCGAGCCGGACGATGGCGTGATCGCCATCGGCTCCGGTGGCAACTATGCGCTGGCCGCCGCGCGGGTGCTCGTCAAACACTCTCAGCTCGACGCCCGTGCCATCGCCGAAGAGGCGATGCGCCAGGCGGCGGACATCTGCATTTACACCAATTCGCAGCTCACCTTTGAGCAATTGCCGTAGGCGCGCCTACGGTGCCGAATTGATTGCATTTCCTGGCGAACTTGCTAGGTGTTATCCTATTCTCATGAACGATGTAGCAAAAATAATTCCGCTCGACGCGGGTTCTTCCCCTGCGCCGGTGATGACACCTCGGGAAATCGTTTCAGAGCTCGACCGTTACATCGTCGGACAGAAGGATGCGAAGCGGGCCGTGGCGATTGCGCTGCGCAATCGCTGGCGCCGGCAACTGGTGCCGGAGGACCTGCGCGACGAGATTGCGCCGAAAAACATCATCATGATCGGACCGACGGGCGTGGGCAAAACCGAAATTTCCCGCCGCCTGGCCAAGCTGGCGCAGGCGCCTTTTATCAAAGTCGAAGCTTCCAAGTTTACCGAAGTGGGTTACGTCGGACGCGATGTCGAATCGATCATTCGCGATTTGACCGATCTGGCGGTCAACATGGTGAAAGAAGAGGAGAAGAAAAAGGTCGAAATTCGCGCCCGGGAAATTGCCGAGGAACGCATCTTGGATCTTTTGCTGCCGTCCAGCTCGAGCGAGAGCGGCGATGGCGAAGCGATCGACGCGCCGCGTCTGCAGGGGACGCGGGAGAAGTTCAAAAAAATGCTGCGCGACGGCAAGCTGGACGATCGCTTCGTCGACATCGAGATGACACAGAACATGATGCCGATGATCGAAGTGATGACGCCGCAGGGCATGGAAGGCATGGAGTTCAACTTGAAAGAGATGTTCTCCAACATGCTGCCGAAGAAAACCAAAAAGAAGACCGCCAAAATTCCCGAGGCGATGGAGATTCTCACCCAGGAAGAAGCGGCCAAGCTGATCGATATGGACAAAGTGACGGCGGAGGCCGTGCGCCGGGTCGAGCAATCGGGCATCGTTTTTTTGGACGAGATCGACAAGATCGCCGGGCGGGAGTCGAGCCACGGCCCGGACGTTTCGCGCGAAGGCGTGCAGCGCGATCTCTTGCCAATCGTGGAAGGTTCCACAGTCAACACCAAGTACGGCATGGTGAAAACCGATCATATTCTCTTCGTCGCTTCGGGCGCTTTTCACACCGCCAAGCCCTCCGATCTGATTCCTGAATTTCAGGGCCGTTTTCCGATTCGCGTCGAGCTTTCGCCGCTGGGCAAAGACGATTTCGTGCGGATATTGACCGAGCCGAAAAACGCGCTCATTCGCCAATATGCCGCGTTGCTCGAAACCGAAAAAGTTCACTTGAGTTTCGGCGATGACGCGATCGAAGAGATCGCGCGCATCGCTGCCGACGTGAACGAGCGCACGGAAAACATCGGTGCGCGCCGGCTCCACACCATTCTTGAACGATTGCTCGACGAGGTTTCCTTTACGGCACCGGAGATGCCCGGCAAGAATGTCGCCATCGACGCCCAATACGTCAAAGACCGCCTGGCGCCGATCTTGAAAAACGAAGACCTCTCGCGCTATATCCTCTAGTTCAACGTTCAAAGTTCCAGTTGTAAAATGGAGCGCGCCGCTGGCGCGCCGTTTTGGCTGTTGGAGCGATTGGCAGTGCGAAACCTGGAACACGAAACTCGAAACGACCGCTGACCATGGAAGATTTTATCGGCAAAGCAGAAGTTCTTATGGAAGCGCTGCCGTTCATTCGGCGCTTTTATGGGAAGACATTCGTCATAAAATATGGCGGCAACGCCATGATTGACGAAGAGCTCAAAGCGAGCTTTGCCCAGGACATCGTCTTGCTCAAGTACGTCGGCGTCAATCCGGTGGTGGTCCACGGCGGCGGCCCGCAGATCGACGAAGTGCTGGTCAAGATGGGCATCAAGAGCCAGTTTGTCCGCGGCATGCGCGTGACCGATCAGCAGACGCTCGACATTGTCGAGATGGTGTTGGTTGGCAAGCTCAATAAAGAGATTGTCATGCTCATCAACAAACATGGCGGTATGGCGGTGGGCTTGAGCGGCAAAGACGGCAGCCTCGTAGTCGCGCGCAAAATGAACGTGACCGTCTCTGAGAACGGCGCGCCGCCCGAAATCATCGATATCGGCATGGTCGGGGAAATCATTGGCATCAATCCGCTGATCATCGAGTCGCTCGATCAGAACAAATTTATCCCCGTGATCGCACCGGTGGGAGCCGGGCGCGAGGGCGAGACCTACAATATCAACGCCGATTTGGTCGCCGGCGAAATCGCCGAAGCGCTGCATGCCGAGAAGCTAATACTCATGACGGATGTTGCCGGTGTCAAAGACAAGAAGGGCGAGCTCTTGAGCACGCTCAAAGTCAATCAAGCGAAAAAGATGATCGAGGACGGTGTTATCGCCTCGGGCATGATCCCCAAAGTCGAATGCTGCATGGAAGCGCTCAAGGGCGGCGTCGAGAAGACTCACATCATCGATGGCCGCGTAAAGCACGCCGTGCTGCTCGAAGCCTTTACCAAGCAGGGAGTCGGGACGGAAGTGGTGCGGAAATGATGAAGAACCGCGATGTCGCCAAGCTCACCGATCAATATGTCGCGCAAACCTACGGACGTTATCCGATCGCGCTCGTGCGCGGCAAAGGCGCGCGCGTCTGGGACGCCGACGGCAAAGAGTACATCGACTTTCTCGCCGGTATCGCGGTCAATAGCCTCGGCCATTGCCACCCGGCGGTGGTGCGGGCGATCCAGCAGCAAGCCAAGACGCTGATTCACGTTTCTAATCTCTACCATATTCCACCGCAGTCCGAGCTGGCGCGTGAGCTGTGCCGCCACTCGTTTGCCGACCGCGTGTTCTTTTGCAATAGCGGCGCCGAAGCCAACGAAGCGGCCATCAAGCTGGCGCGCCGCTACGGCGGCGAGCACCTGGGCGGCAAACATGAAATCCTAACGGCGCAGAATTCTTTTCATGGGCGCACGCTGGCGACGCTGACGGCCACCGGTCAAGAGAAAGTTCGCGCCGGCTACGATCCGCTGCCGGCGGGCTTCCGGCAGATCCCCTACAACGATCTGGCCGCCGCCGAGGACGCCATCGATGCAAACAAGACCGTCGGTATCATGATCGAGCCGATCCAAGGCGAAGGCGGCGTTCATGTGCCGGACGACGCCTACATGAAAGGGCTGCGTGATCTGTGCGATCGGCGCGCCATCTTGCTGATTTTCGACGAAGTGCAGACCGGCATGGGGCGCACCGGCAAGCTCTTTGGCTACGAGCATTTCGGCGTTGCTCCCGACATCATGACCCTGGCCAAAGCGTTGGCGGGCGGTGTGCCGATGGGAGCGATGCTGGCGCGCGAGAAAGTCGCCAAGAGTTTCGGTCCCGGCAGCCACGCCTCGACCTTTGGTGGCAACCCATTGGCTTGCAGCGCCGCGTTGGCAGTGATGCGGACGTTGATAACCGGCGGTGTGCTCAGAAGCAGCATCAAGACCGGTAAGTATTTCGCTCACGCTCTGGAAAAATTCAAAGACAAGTTCCCATTTGTACGCGGCGTGCGCGGCAAGGGGCTGATTCTTGGCTTGGAGCTCGACATCGAAGGGGCGAAAATTGTCGACGAATGCATGAAAGAGGGGCTATTGCTCAACTGCACGGCGTACAAGATCTTGCGCTTCGTGCCACCGTTGACGATTACCAACAAAGAAATCGATCGCGGGTTGGCAATTCTAGAAAGAGTGCTGGCGCGTATTTAACCGTCGCGCAGCGAGATTTCATGGCAAAAAAAGATTTGCTCAACTACCACCGGCTGAGCCGCGCCGACATCGAGGCGATTTTTCGGCTGGCCGCGGACCTGAAGCACCAGCTCAAAAGCGGCATTGCGCACCCGCTGCTGGCGCATCGCTGCTTGGCGATGATTTTTGAAAAACCCAGTTTGCGCACGCGGGTGACATTCGAAGCGGGCATGGTCCAGTTGGGCGGCCACGCGGTGTTTCTGGGGCCCAATGAGGTTCAGCTTGGCGTGCGCGAAACCCCGGCGGATTGCGCGCGCAGCTTGAGCCGCTGGGTCGATATCATCACGGTGCGAACCTTTTCTCAGGAGACGCTGGTCGAGATGGCCAACTACGCCACCGTGCCGGTGATCAACGCGTTGTCCGATGAGTCGCACCCCTGCCAGGTGCTGGCCGACTGCATGACGTTGATCGAGCACAAAGGTAGTCTGGACGGATTGAAAGTAGCGTTTATCGGCGACGGCAACAACATCGTCCATTCATGGATCGATGCCTGTGAAAAACTGCCGATCTCCTTTGCGCTGGCCTGCCCGAAGGGGTACGAGCCGTCGGTCAAGATCGTCGAAGAGGCGCGCGCCCACGGCGCCAAGGTTCTGATCACCCAGTCGATCGAAGAGGCGCTGGCGGGCGCCGACGTCGTTTACACCGACGTGTGGGCGAGCATGGGCCAAGAGCGCGAGGCGATCGAGCGCGCGCTGGCGTTTCGCGATTATCAAGTCAACGCCAAGACGGTGGCCATGGCCAAGAAAGACGCGGTGGTGATGCACTGCTTGCCGGCCCACCGCGGCCAAGAAATCACCCACGAAGTTTTGGAGGGGCCGCAGTCGATCGCCTTCGATCAAGCGGAAAATCGCTTGCATGTGCAGAAGGCGATCATGGTTTGGTTGCTGCAGGGGTGAGATTGGTTTCGGGTTGCGAGTTTCGAGTTCCGGGTTGGATCGGCTTAAACTTCGTTCCGACACCATTAACCGCACGGCTCTGATTCTTAGAATAATTGAGGGAATAAGTAGACAGCATGAACGTCAAGAAAGTGGTGCTCGCCTACTCGGGTGGGTTGGATACTTCGGTGATTTTGCGTTGGTTGATCGAGGAGTACGGCTGCGAGGTCGTCGCCTTTTGCGCCGACCTGGGCCAGGGCGAAGATCTGCGCGCGGTGCGCGAAAAAGCATTCAAGACCGGCGCCAGCAAAGTGGTCATTGGCGATTTGCGCGAGGAGTTTGTCAAAGATTACGTCTTTCCGATGCTGCGCGCTAACGCAGTGTATGAAGGATCGTATCTGTTGGGAACTTCGATTGCCCGGCCGTTGATCGCCAAGGGGCAGATTGACGTCGCGCAAAAAGAAAAAGCCGATGCGGTGTCGCACGGCGCCACCGGCAAGGGCAACGATCAAGTGCGCTTCGAGCTGACCTATTACGCGCTGAAGCCAGGCATCAAAGTCATTGCGCCTTGGCGGTTATGGACTCTGAACGCGCGCTCGACGCTGATCGACTACGCCAAGAAACACAACATTCCGGTGCCGGTGACCAAAGCCAAGCCCTACAGCACCGACCGCAACCTGTTTCACATTAGCTACGAAGGCGGCATTCTCGAAGACCCGTGGTCGGAGCCGCCGGCGGACATGTTCGTCTGGTGTCAATCGGTCGAGAAAGCGCCCAACCGTCCGGAGTATGTCGAGATCGATTATCTGCGCGGCAACCCCGTCGCCGTCAACGGCCGCAAACTCTCGCCGGCGAATTTGCTGGCGCGCTTGAACGACATTGGCGCCAAGCATGGCGTCGGCCGTGTGGATCTCGTGGAGAACCGCTACGTTGGCATGAAATCGCGCGGCGTCTACGAAACTCCCGGCGGGACGATCCTGCACACCGCGCACCGAGCGCTCGAGTCGATCACCCTGGACCGCGAAGTGTTGCGGCTGCGCGACTCGCTGATCCCGCGCTACGCCGAAATGATTTACTACGGCTACTGGTTTGCGCCGGAGCGCGAAGTGCTGCAGCGCGCCATCGATGCGGCGCAAGCCAACGTCACCGGGCGCGTGCGGCTAAAGCTTTACAAAGGCAACGTGATGGTTGCCGGAAGAAAGTCGGAGTACTCGCTCTACGATCCCGATATCGCGACCTTCGAGGCCGATCAGGTCTACCGGCAGGCGGATGCGGATGGTTTCATTCGCTTGAATGCGCTGCGGCTGCGATTGCAAAAAATCGCGAAAAGTCGAAGTAAAAAGTAAAAATTCAAGATTAAAAACCCTGAGAACGCGCATCCCACCCCCACCCCTTGGCAGATGCCTCCGTGAAATCCAAAATCCAAAATCCAAAATCTAAAATAGGCGGGGTCCGCCGTGCGGCGCGGCCCAAAAAGCTTTGGGGCGGCCGCTTTACGGCTGCGACTAGCGATGCGGTCGAGGCGTTTACCGCCTCGGTCGATATCGACTCGCGGCTCTATCGCCATGATATCGAGGGCAGCATCGCCCATGCGAAGATGTTGGCCAAGCAGCGCATTATCAAATCCAGCGAAGCGGCGCAGATTGTCCGCGGCTTAAAAGCCGTGCAGCAGGAAATCGAGTCGGGCCGCTTCAAGTTCTCGCAGGCCGACGAAGATGTGCACATGAACATCGAGCGCCGGCTCACCGAAAAAATCGGCGCCGCCGGCGGCAAGCTGCATACGGCGCGCAGCCGCAACGATCAGGTGGCGCTCGATATGCGGCTCTTCCTGCGGGAAGAGTTGGCGCAGATCGGTGCAAGCTTGGGCCGGCTGTGCCAGGCGTTTGCCGGCGCTGCTAAGCGCAATATCGATGTCATCATGCCGGGCTATACCCATTTGCAGCGGGCGCAGCCGGTGTTGTTCGCCCATCACTTGCTGGCCTATCACGACATGTTCGCGCGCGATCGCGCGCGCTTTGCAGATTGCCGCGAGCGCACGAATGTATTGCCGCTCGGCGCCGGCGCGCTGGCGGGCACGACCCACCCCATCGACCGCAACTACGTGGCGCAGCTGCTGAGTTTCCCGCGTGTGGCGCCCAATAGCATCGACGCGGTCAGCGATCGCGATTTTATTTTAGAGTTTCTCGCCGCCAGCTCGATTCTCTTCGTCCACCTGAGCCGGCTTTCCGAAGAGCTGATTCTCTGGTCGAGTCAGGAGTTTTCGTTTGTCGAGCTGCCCGATCGCTACTGCACCGGCAGCTCGATGATGCCGCAGAAAAAAAATCCCGATGTGCCGGAGTTGATTCGCGGCAAAACTGGCCGGGTCTTCGGCCATCTCAACGCGCTCTTGACGATCATGAAGGGCTTGCCGCTGGCGTATAACCGAGATCTACAAGAGGACAAGCTGCCGCTGTTCGACACCGTCGACACGGTGAAAACCTGTTTGCAGCTGATGGCGGAGATCGTCGGCGGCATGAAAGTGCGGCGCGGCAACATGCTGGCAGCAGTGCGCGACGGCTTCATGAATGCCACGGATTTGGCCGACTACCTGGTGCCGCGCGGTGTGCCGTTTCGCGAGGCCCACGCAGTGGCCGGCCGCGTGGTGCAGCACTGCATTGCGCAGCGGCGGCGCATCGAGGAGCTGCCGCTCTCGGAACTCCAAGCATTTTCTGCTAAGTTCGCCAAAGACGTTTACGGTTATCTCTCGGCGGAAGCGATGGTGCAGCGGCGCCGTTCGCTGGGGGGCACGGCGCGCGCCAATGTATTGCGTCGCCTGAAGGAGTTGGGGGCGTAGATGAGAATATTTGTGTGGGCCCTTGCATTAGCGTTGTTCGCCGGCGGCTGCGGTAAAAAAGCCGATCCGCGCGCACCTGAGCTGGCGGCACCGGAGCGCATCACCAATTTGCGCGCTCAAAGCGCTGCGGACGGCATAAGTCTTTCATGGAATCGGCCTTCGCAATATGTCGACGGCCGTGAGCTCAAAGATCTGGCGAGCTTTGTGATTTTCCGCAAGGATCTCCCCCAGAACTGCCTGGACTGCCCGGTGCCCTATCGGCAGTTGACCACCGTATCCGTCGAAGATCGCGACAAGTTCGCCAAACAGCGGCAGTACCGTTTTGTCGACGCCAATGTGCAGCCTAAGTCGGTCTACCGTTATCGTGTCACGTCGCAGCTAACCGACGGCACGCTGGGCGAGCCGTCCAACGAAATTGAAATAGTCCGAGGTCCTTAATGAACCATTTCGAATATCGCAACGGCGAAATGTTCGCGGAAGAGGTTCCGCTTAAACGCATCGCCAAAGAGGTCGGCACGCCGGCTTATGTCTACAGCCTGGCCACGCTCAAGCGCCATTACAACGTCTTTGACCAAGCGTTTGCCAAGGTGCCGCATATCGTCTGTTTTTCCATCAAAGCGAATTCCAATCTCGCTTTGCTGCGCGCCTTCGCCAAGCAGGGTAGCGGCTTTGACATCGTTTCGGGCGGCGAGCTGTTTCGCGCTTTGAAAGTAGGCGCCGATCCCAAGAAGATCGTCTTCTCGGGCGTCGCCAAGAAAAAAGATGAAATTGAGTACGCCCTCAATAGCAGCATTCTGATGTTCAACGTCGAGTCCGAGCATGAGCTTGCAGCGTTGAACGAGATTGCCGCCGGCATTGGCAAGAAGGCGCCGATCAGTTTGCGCGTCAACCCCGACGTCGATCCGCAGACCCATCCGTATATTTCCACCGGCATGAAGAAGGCCAAGTTCGGCGTCGATATCAAAAAATCCATCGACACCTACAAGAAAGCGGTGGCGATGAAAAATATCGACGTCGTCGGCGTCGACTGCCACATCGGCTCGCAGTTGACTTCGGTGACGCCCTTCGTCGATGCGCTGGCCAAAGTCCGCGAATATCTCGACCGTGTCTTAGTCGGTGAGATGAAAAAAGAAGGGGCGCAGATCAAATATCTCGACCTGGGCGGCGGCTTGGGCATCAACTATAACGATGAGAAACCACCGCTGCCGGACGAATACGCCAGCGCGATTATCAAAGGCCTGGACGGGTTGGATGTGACTCTGGTGCTGGAGCCGGGCCGCGTAATCGTCGGCAATGCCGGCGTGCTCTTGACGGAAGTGCAGTACATCAAAGAGACGGATACGAAAAAGTTTGTCATCATCGACGCCGGCATGAACGATCTGATTCGTCCGGCGCTGTACGGCTCATTCATGGCGATCAAGCCGGTGGCCGAGTCGAGGGCGGAGAGAATCACCGCCGACGTCGTCGGACCTATCTGTGAGACCGGTGACTTCTTCGCCCACGACCGCGAGATCGCCCGGCCGCAGCGCGGCGATCTGCTTTCGGTGATGAGCGCCGGCGCCTACGGTTTTACCATGGCGTCGAATTATAATTCGCATCCCAAGCCGCCCGAAGTGTTGGTCGACGGCGACAAGTATTACGTGGTGCGCAAGCGCGAGACTTTCGATGACTTGATCAATGGCGAGGTGATACCGGCAACGCTGCAGTAACAAACCTTTAGCGTTTGAGAAGTCGGTTCGCTGTTTCAACACGAATCAGAGGCTATCAACTGAGCGAAAACCCGTAACTCGGAACACGAAACTCGAAACTGGACCGAAGGTCCCCATGGAAATCCTCTTCACAAAAATGCATGGCGCAGGCAATGATTTTGTTTTCCTCGATTGCCTGAAGCAGGACTATGGCTCGCTCGAAGCCGTTGCAAAGAAACTTTGCGACCGCCGCTTCGGCATCGGTGCAGATCAGCTTTTGACGGTGCACGCGTCCAAGGTCGCCGACTTCAAGATGGAGATCTACAACGCCGACGGCAGCCAGGTGGAGATGTGCGGCAACGGTATTCGCTGCTTTGCCAAGTACGTCTACGATCATGGCATTACCAAAAAGCGCGAGCTCGAGGTTGAAACCTTGGCGGGCATCATTCGCCCGCGCATCGTTGGTGAGCTTGTCGAAGTCGACATGGGCGAGCCAATTCTCGATGGCCGCAAAATTCCGGCGGATGCCGACGGCCAGATTGTCAACCGTCCGCTGACTGTTGACGGCAAGACCTACACGGTCACCTGCGTGTCCATGGGCAACCCGCACTGTGTGCTTTATCTCGACGACATCGATTCCCTCGATCTGGAAAAAATCGGGCCGCGCTTCGAGCACCATGCTTTCTTTCCCAAAAGGGTGAATACCGAGTTCATCAAAGTCTTGAAGCGTGACGAAGTGAACATGCGCGTCTGGGAGCGCGGTGCAGGGGAAACCTGGGCATGCGGTACCGGCGCTTCGGCCGTGGCGGTGGCGGGAGTCTTAGCTGGCAAGACCGATCGTCAGCTGACGCTGCATCTCAAGGGCGGCGATCTTTCCATTGAGTGGCGCGAGAGCAATAATCGGGTTTATATGACGGGAGGCGCGGAAGAGGTTTTTCACGGGAGCGTGAAGGTTTAGGAGTCGTTATGTTTACCGGTTCGATGGTCGCATTAGTCACGCCGTTCAAGAACGACAAAGTCGATTGGCAGAGCTTGGAAAGCCTGGTCGAATTTCATGTTCAAAACGGCACCCATGGGATCGTCCCGTGCGGCACGACCGGCGAGTCGGCCACGCTCAGCCATGCCGAGCATGACGAGGTCATACGCACGGTCATCAAGTCCGTGCGCGGACGCGTGCCGGTGATCGCCGGCACCGGGTCCAATTCCACGGACGAAGCGGTGCGCCTGACCAAAGAGGCGGAGCGCTCCGGCGCCAGCGGCGCGCTGATGATTTCACCGTATTACAACCGGCCTACTCAAGAAGGCATCTACCAGCACTACAAAAAAGTTGCCTCGGAAGTCGGTATTCCGATCATTGTTTACAACATCCCTGGCCGCACCGGCTCAAAGATTGAGCCGGAGACGCTGGCGCGCATGGCGGAAATTGGAAATATCGCCGGCGTGAAAGAAGCCACCGGCTCGGTGGACCAGGCGATCGATGTCATTCGCCTCTGCGGTGACAAGCTCGCGGTTTATTCCGGCGAGGATTCGCTGATTTATTCGCTCATGACGCTCGGTGGCAAAGGGGTGATTTCCACCGTCGCCAACGTCGCACCCAAACAAACCGCGCAATTGACGGAAGCCTGTCTGAAGGGCGACTGGAACATAGGACGAAAAATCCAGTTCGATTTAATTCCGCTGATTCGCGCTCTTTTCATCGAAACCAATCCGATCCCGGTGAAGACCGCGCTTGCCATGATGGGCAAATGCTCCGGCGAGTTGCGCTTGCCAATGACGGCGATGGCCGAAGGCAACGTCAAGAAATTGCGCGAGAGCATGACCCATTTCGGATTGCTCCACTAATCCATGCCCTTGAACATCATCGTCTGCGGCGTCGGCGGGCGGATGGGTGGCGCGGTCATCCGTGCACTCTCACAGCACCCCGGTGCCAAGCTCGTCGCTGCGATCGACAAGCCCGGCAGTGCGCGGCTCGGCAAAGATGCCGGAGAGAGCTCCGGTGCGGGCGCTGCCGGCGTCGCGATCACGGATCGCATCGAATCATTTCTCAACTCGAAGACGGTGATGGTCGACTTTACCAATCCCGAAGCGTCATTGAGCTATCTACAAGCTGCGGCGAAGGTAAAAACGCCGGTGGTGATCGCCACCACAGGTTTCAATGCCTCGCAGTTGGCGGAGATTCAGCGGCTTGCCAAAAAAACTCCCACTCTGCTGTCTGCCAACACGAGCTTGGGTGTCAACGTACTTGTCTCACTGCTTGGCAAAGCGGCCAAGATGCTCGGCGACGACTACGACGTCGAGATCATCGAAGCGCACCACCGCTTCAAAAAAGACGCGCCGAGCGGCACGGCGCTAGCACTCGGTCGTTCGGTGGCGCAGGCGCTTGATCGCGATCTGGATAAGGTAAGTCTCAACGGCCGCAAGGGCATTGTCGGCGAGCGCTCGAAAAAAGAGATCGCGCTGCTGTCCGTTCGCGCCGGCGATATCGTCGGCGAGCACACGGTCATCTTTGGCGGCATCGGCGAGCGCCTGGAGTTCATCCACCGCGCCCACAGCCGCGACACCTTCGCCCACGGCGCTATCCGCGCCGCGCAGTGGCTGGCAAAGAAAAAGCCCGGCCTTTATAGCATGCAGGACATGCTCGGGTTGTAGCGCGACCGGACTGGCTTCGCCTCGCATTTCCCGTCGGTCGACGCTTTTTGACTCCTCCCCCCCTATCCATTACATTGTTGAGATTCATTCTTAGGTAGGAACGAGCGATGGTCGACATGGACAAGATCGTGTCGCTGTGCAAGCGGCGCGGGTTTATTTTTCAATCGAGCGAAATTTACGGCGGCACGGGCTCCTGTTGGGACTACGGGCCGCTGGGCGTCGAGCTGAAGAACAACGTCAAGCACGCCTGGTGGCGCGATTGCGTGCAATTTCGCTCCGACATGGTGGGACTCGATTCTTCCATCCTGATGCACCCGCGGGTCTGGAAAGCCAGCGGTCATCTCGATCACTTCACCGACCCGATGGTCGATTGCAAAGTTTGCAAGGGCCGGTTTCGCGCCGACAAACTCGAGGACGCAAATTGCCTGCAAAAGCCGTCGAAACGGCCCGGGCAGCATGACGCGTGCCAGCTCACCGAAGCACGGCTGTTCAATCTCATGTTCAAGACCTTCATGGGGCCGGTGGAGGATGATGCAGCGGTGGCCTATCTGCGGCCGGAAACCGCGCAGGGGATTTTCGTCAACTTCGAAAACGTCTTGCAATCGATGCGCATGAAGCTGCCCTTCGGCATCGCCCAGATCGGTAAATCGTTTCGTAACGAGATTACGCCGGGCAACTTTACATTTCGCACGCGAGAATTCGAGCAGATGGAGATCGAGTTTTTCGTCATGCCGGGCACCGACGAGGAGTGGCATCAGCGTTGGCTTGACGAGCGCTTCGCCTGGTATCCCAAATATGGCATGCGCAAGGAGAACATCCGTCTGCGCGAGCACGATAAAGACGAGCTGGCGCACTACGCCAAGCGCACGGCGGACATTGAGTATCTCTTTCCAATGGGTTGGAGCGAGTTGGAAGGTATCGCCAATCGCGCGGATTTCGATTTGAAGCAGCACGCGCAGTTCAGCGGCAAGTCGCTGGAGTATTTCGACGAGGAATCGAAGCAAAAAATCGTGCCCTACGTGATCGAACCTTCGGCGGGTGCCGACCGCGGCACGCTGGCCTTTCTGGTCGATGCCTACAGCGAAGAAGAAGTGAAAAACGAAAAGCGCGTGGTGCTGAATTTTCATCCTGAGCTGGCGCCGATCAAGATTGCCGTGCTGCCGCTGCTGAAGAAAAACGATCGGATTGTCGAGACCGCGAAAAAATTGATGGCCGACCTGCGTAAGCGCTGGCACACGGTCTACGACGACACGGCGTCCATAGGTAGGCTCTATCGCCGCCAGGACGAGGTCGGCACGCCGTTTTGTGTGACCGTCGACGTGCAAACCGTCGGCGACGACAAATCGGCGGCCGACAATAAGGTTACGATTCGCGACCGTGTGACCATGCAACAGGTGCGCGTCGATCTCAGCGCCATGGCGGCGGTGATGGAAAAATTGATGGCGGGGGAGTGGGCTGAAGTTGCGGTCGCGCACGGGGTTAAGAAAGACTAAGCAGTTAATGGAAAGGCCGACCGATTCTTCGCCATTATCGCCGCATTCGGTTTCTCATCGAGCGTTATCGCCGCTATCTCATCCTCGGCATTCTCGGGCTGATTGCCACCGATTTGGCGGGGATGGCGCTGCCGTGGTTGATCAAGGGCGGCATCGACACCGCCCTGCAAAAAAACGGCGCTGACGCGTCGCTGCTCAAATATCCGCTGCTGATCCTGCTGGCCGCCAGCCTGCAGGGATTTTTTCGCTACTGCTGGCGCATCAACATCAACGGCATGTCGCGCCGCTCCGAGGCCGACCTGCGCGATCTGGTTTTTTCCCATCTGCAAAAACTGCCGGTTAGCTATTTTCAACACACCAAGACCGGCGACTTGATGTCGCGCTTGACCAACGACATCCAGGCGGTCCGTGAGCTGGTCGGTTTTGGCACGCTGGCGATTGTCGACGCGCTGGTGGTGATTATCTTTAGCGTCGCCATGATGATTGCCATCGATCCGTGGCTGACGCTCTGGTCGATGTGCTCGATGCCGCTGATCTCAGTCGCCGTGCGCGTCTTCGGCCGGCGAATCTTTCGCTGGTCGCACGAGACCCAAGAGCAGCTGAGCGAGATGAGCGCCTTCGTGCAGGAAAACCTCGCCGGCATGCGCGTGGTGCAGGCCTACGCGCAAGAACAAAACCAGATCGCGGCGTTCCGTTCTCGCAGTTTGGACTATCGCCATAAAACCATGTGGCTGGCGACGCTCTGGGGCATTTTTTGGCCGCTCATTCAGGTGCTATCCGGCATCGCAGCGACGATAGTGCTCTGGTACGGCGGCAGGCAGGTGCTCACGGGCACCATGACGCTGGGCCAGTTTGTCGCGTTCAACGGCTATCTCGCGATGCTCGCGTGGCCGCTGATGGCGGTGGGCTATGTGGTGAACTCCTACCAGCGCGGCATCGCGGCGCTGAGCCGTCTCGGTGAAGTGCTGGACGTGCCACCGGCGCAGCGTTTCGCGCCCGCGCCGACAACCGACTCGCGCCCAGCGCTCAAGGGCAATATCGAGATTCGCCATTTGACCTTCGCCTACGATAAGCACAGTGCGCCGGTGCTGCACGATGTCTCGCTGGCGGTGCCCGCAGGGAAGATTTGCGGTATCGTCGGCGCCACCGGTTCCGGCAAGAGCACGCTGGTCAATATGCTCGTGCGCCTCTACGATCCGCCGCCGCAAACCGTTTTGATCGACGGTGTCGACGTCAATCAGGTGCCGCTCAAGCAACTTTTGGCGGGCGTCGGGCTGGTGACGCAGGATATCTTTCTTTTCTCCGGCACGATCCGCGAAAATATTCAGTTCGGCGCCGAAAACGGCAGCGGCGCCGGTGTTGAAGAGGCGTCGCGCATCGCGCAGCTTTTGCCGGCGATACAGTCGTTTAGCGAAAAGTTCGACACCATCGTCGGCGAGCGCGGCGTGCGCCTGTCGGGCGGGCAAAAGCAGCGCACCGCGTTGGCGCGGGCGATCATCAAGAACCCGCCGATCTTGATTCTTGACGACGCGTTTTCCAGCGTCGACGTCGAGACCGAAGAAGAGATTCTCAAAGAGCTCAAGCAGTTCATGCATGGGCGCACGACGCTGCTCATTTCGCATCGGGTTTCGACCGTGCGCGCGGCGGACATGATCATCTATTTACAGGACGGAAAAATCATCGAGCAAGGGACGCACGACGAGCTGGTGGCGCAGGGCGGCGCCTATTATGAGCTTTATCATCGGCAGCAGTTGGCGCATGAGGTGGAGGTAATGAGTCACGACGGTGGGCTTGTTGCACACTCTTGAATCTGGATTACCCCCTTTGCAAAAGAGGGGAAGGGGAGATTGTCTACTCGCGCAGGAATAGGCCCCCTCAATTCTCCTCGAGCCGTGGAAAATTATGAACGCTCACACCGCACCCCTCAAATCTCCCCTAGCCCCTCTTTTCCAAAGAGGGGAATTCGGAGTCAGCCTGTATGTGTCCCCCTTTGAAAAAGCGAGTAGCAACTCGATCTGGTTCCAAGAGGTTTAGATTTTGGCTACCGAAGTCCATCCCGAAGACGAGATCCTGGGCAAGGCGTACGATGCGCGCTTGATGGCGCGCATTCTGCGCTACTTGAAGCCGTACCGGAAGCTCTTGGCGGTTTCGTTCACGTTCTTGATGCTGCAAACCGGCAGCCAGCTGCTCGGCCCGTATATCACCAAGGTCGCGGTCGACGGCTACATCGCCAACAGCGATATAGCGGGGCTCGACCGCATGGCGCTTTTCTATCTCGCCAACGTCTTTTTCGGTTTCATCGTCTTGTTCGTCCAAACCTACACGACCGAATACACCGGCCAGCGCGCCATGCACGACTTGCGCATGGAAATCTTTGCGCATCTGCAAAAGCAGGATTTGGCCTACTTCGACCGCAATCCGCTCGGCCGCCTGATGACGCGCACGGTGAACGACGTCGAGACATTGAATGAGCTTTTCAGCACGGGGGTGGTTGGCCTGTTGGGTGATCTTTGCATTGTCTTCGGTATCGCCGGGATGATGCTCTGGCTCGATTGGCGTTTGGGCCTGGTGTGTTTGGCCGTGTTCCCGGTGATTCTCTACGCCAGCCGCTTCTATCGACGCCGCGCCCGCGAGGTCTATCGCGAGAGCCGGCTGATCTTGGCGCAGCTCAACGCCGGTCTGCAGGAAAGCATTGCCGGTGTCGCCACCGTGCAGGCCTTCGGTCAGGAAGCGAAAATGTACGGTCGCTTCCAGGAGATCAACACGCGCTATCGCGGCGTGCAGCTGCAGGCGATCCGCAACAACGCGATCTTCTTTCCGGTGGTGGAAATCTTTAGTGCGGTCACCATCGGCCTGCTGCTCTGGTACGGCGGCGGGCTGACGCTGCAAAATGCCGTGGCGCCCGGCGTGCTCGTTGCGTTCATTCAATACATCCAGCGAATGTACCAGCCGATTCGCGATCTCGCCGAGAAATACAACATTATGCAGGCGGCGATGGCCTCTTCGGAGCGCATCTTCACGTTGCTCGACACGCCGGAGACGATCGGCAATCCCGACAGACCGAAAACCGTCGAATCGTTTCGCGGCGAAGTGGAGTTCGACGATGTGTGGCTTTCCTATCGGCCGGGCGAGCCGGTGCTCAAGGGCGTGTCGTTTCGCGCCCGGCCCGGCGAAAAGATCGCTCTCGTCGGCGCCACCGGCGGCGGCAAGACGTCGATCATCTCGGCGCTCTGCCGTTTCTACGACGTCGAGCGCGGCGCCATTCGTGTCGACGGCATCGACGTGCGCGAGTGGAACAAGCAGGAGCTGCGGCGCCATCTCGGATTGGTACTGCAGGACGTGTTTCTATTTTCCGGCGACGTCGCGGAAAATATCTCGCTTGGCGACGAGCGTATTTCCGAAGACCAAGTCTTTGCCGCCGCGCGCCGGGCGCAGATCACGCCGTTCATCGAAAAACTGCCCAATCAGTTCAAAGAAGAAGTGCAGGAGCGCGGCTCGACGCTGTCGCAGGGGCAGCGCCAGCTGTTGTCCTTCGCGCGCGCGTTGGCGTTCGATCCCGGCATTTTGATTTTGGACGAAGCGACCAGCTCGGTGGACACACAGACGGAGATTTTGATTCAACGCGCCTTGGACGAGCTGCTGAAAAATCGCACGGCGCTGATCATCGCCCATCGTTTATCGACGATCAAAAACGCCGACCGGATTCTGGTCATTCACAAAGGAGAAATCTGGGAGCAGGGCAGCCACGACGAGCTGCTTGCGCAGGGCGGGTTGTACGCGCGCTTGTACGATTTACAATATCGCGGCCAGGAGTCCGGCGGCGGGGTTCAGGTGGGTCCTATATCTTAACAGCGTGTAAGACTCTTCGGAGCCCTTCGACTGAGCTCAGGGCGAACGGGTCGGAGGTTGAAATCGCTTTGGAAAGTCGGTCGATGTTGACTTTTCGCGATCACGCCGGCGCGTTCTGCCGTTTGATTTTTCCCTGCACGATGGCGCGAATATCGGCCGACTTCGGCGCCACTTCCGAGATCACCGCCAGGTGTGAGAAATGATTCGCTTTGGGATCGCGCACGACATGGAGCGGATCGCGCCCGGCCTTGACGTCTTCGATGCCCTTGAGCAGCAGCTTGCGCGCCGCGACGATCGCTTTGTCCGACGACACCAGATGTTCTTTGCTGCGGTCTTGGACGGCGCCGGCGCCTTCGATGACGCAGGCGTCCTGCGCCTGGAAGTTGTAGCCGATGCCGCTGAAGGATTTGTTCTTCATCGACTCGCGGTCTTGCAGGTAGCGATTGGCCTTGTTGCGGACCATGTGATAGTTCGCCGTCAATTCGTCGCGGCCGCGCAGCATCATCTCGCGCGCCAGCGGCCGCTCGCGGCTAAAGACGATGACGAACTTCCAGTGATTTTCATCGTCGATGGGCACATGCCAATTCACTGAGTAGCCTTCCGCCGCCGTTTGGCCGGGAAAGGTGCTGAAGTTGGGCATGATGAAATTGGACGTGCGAAAATAGATCCGATCGTCGGCGATGTTGCGCACCGTGAAGATGCGCACGCCGAAGTCGGTTAGTTCGAGCTCGATGCGCGGCGCCAAATCGGCGCCGAAGAGCGAATTGGGCGAGCTCTCGCTGCCGGTGACGCGGCGCTTCTTGTCGGACTCGGTCATTTCAAGATTGCGGTGCAAAAACGACAGATGCACCGGGTCGATATTGCCCTCGTTGGATTGCAGATAGTTGCACGAGTGGTGAATCTTCGAGACGAAGCGGTGGTCGTCGGGCACGTTGAGAAATTCGTACTTGGGCAAGAGCGGCGGTTCCCCCGGGCCGATGTAGGCGAAGATCACGCCGCCGGCTTCCCGGCAGGGGAACGACGGTTGGCAAAAGTCATGGCGGTGCTCGCCGCCATTCGGTTCGCCGGGCTGTTCGAGAATCTTGCCGGTCACGTCGTAAAGCCAGCCGTGATAAATGCAGCGCAGCCCGCCGTCTTCCAACCGACCGTAACTCAAGTCGGCGCCGCGATGGCAGCAGTGGGCATCGAGCACGCCGACGCGGCCTTTGTCATCGCGAAAGATCACCAACTCTTCATTCATCAATGTGACCGCCAGCGGCGCACCGTCGGCTTTCAATTCCTCCGATAACGCCACCGGCTGCCAATAGCGGCGCAGCAGTTCGCCGCAGGGCGTGCCGGGCCCGGTCTGCGTCAGTAGTTGGTTTTCCTCTCGGCTGATCATCGGCGTATGCCTTCAAGTTCGATTACGCGGTCAATTCCCGGCCAATATTTTTTGGAACTTCTGCCGGATGCGCGTGTGCTCTTCGGAATTTTTGATCACGTCGGCGACAGAATAGGAAGTGAACTTGACGCCGCGCTTTTCCTGTTCGGCAACGAACTGCTGCATCTGCGTGCCTTTGACCAAATGGGAGCTGCTGCGGTCGGTTTTGTAGAGAATATCTTGGCCCTCTTTGGTCAACAGAAAAGCCGCCAGCAGCGCCGCGGCGTTGGGATTGCGCGCGTTGCTCGGCACCGTGAGATACCAATAGGACAGAATACCGGCGTCTTTGAAGACGTTGCCGTCGACGGGGCCGCCTTTCTCTTTCGCTTCTTGAGGCGCGGCCAAGTCGCAGTTAAAAACCAGCATGGCAAATTCGCCGGCGGCGATGCGGTCGTCTTCGCCGCAGCGAATCAAACCCGAGACTTGTTTGACGAACTTGCCGAGAAACGCCGTGGTTTTTTCTTCGCCCCAGATCATCGACAAGCGGTCGAACGACGCGGCGTAGGGCGTCGAAGCGATCTTGCCTTTCCATTTTGGGTTGAGCACGTCTTCGACGCGCTGCGGAATGTCTTTGCCGGCGACCATTTTGGAATTGTAGGTAAAGCCCGGTGTGCGCGTCGTGACGATGATGACTTTGTTGTCGAAGTCGATCATCGGTTTGGTGATATGGGGAAACGCTTTGCTCCATTCAAACCCTTTGAGCGGCATGCGCGCCACGTGATTCTCCGAGCCGACAAACAAATCAGTCGACGCCGGCTGGCCGGCCTTGGCCTCTTGAATGACCCGGCTGGCAAACTGCGGCATGGCCGGTCCCGGGGTAAACTTGAAAGGCAGGTTCAAGCCGTAGGCTTTGTTGAAAGCCTTTTCCATCTCGGCGGCGCCTTCGATACCGCCCATGGTGCCGGTGCCCCAGCTGAGGATCAGCTCGCCCTCTTTTTTGGCGCCTTCGAGCAGTTGCGCCTTTGTTTGGGCAAACGAACTGTTTGCGGTCGGGATCGCGATGTAGAAAAACAGGATGCTGAGGATCAATTTCTTACTATCAACCATGAAAACCCTCCGGCTTAGAGACTTTAGTATGTTGGAGCAGGCCTCGACAAAGGGCGTGCGACTTAAAGATTTTAAAGCTCCATGTTTTTTCCGAGGCCTCTGCGCTTCGCTTCATCGTATAGCCACGCTGCAAATGCGATGTCGCCGTAGCCGCCCTGCGACTCGCGAAAAACGTTGATCTCGTCGCGGCTGGCGCGGCCCGCGGCGTGGCCGCAAACGACGTCGCCGAGCTCCGGCACGCGGCTCCATGACAGTTTGCCTTCAGCGACCAGCTCGAGCAATGGCAGCATCGCCGATTTGTCGGGATACTCGCGTTCCTGTTCCTGGCTGCCGACCACGGTGCGCGCGGCTTTCAAGTGCAGCTCGCGGCTCATCTCGGTGGGCTTGCCCATGCTGCTAACATGCGTGCCGGCTTCGACCCAGTCAGCAGGAAAAATCGGTGTCAGCGAATTGGTCGCGGTGAGGATCACATCCATGCCGCGCACCGCTTGTTCCGGCTTGTCGACGCCGCGCACGCTGATGCCAAGGCGTTTTTCGCCTTCCTCGCAGAATTTCTTGCGCCGCTCGGGATCGCGGCTCGACACGTAAATCTCGCTGATCGGTCGCACCGACTGCAGCGCTTTGATGATCCCAAAAGCGTTGCGGCCGACGCCGAACAAGCCAAGCTTCTTGGAATCTTCGCGCGCCATGTGCTTGGCGGCAAGGGCGACGACTGCCGCGGTGCGCAGGGTGCCAAAGGGAAAGCCCATGAACGCCAACAGCTCACCGCTGTCGGCGTCGAACAAATTGCAGTACATTTTGTCGCCGCCGCCGAGCCCGCTGTTGGGGCCCATGCGCACGCCGACCCGGCGCTGCTTGAGCACGCCGCCGGAAACGATGCGCAAAGTCTTGCTCGGTCCGACGGTGAGATTATAGGGCGCGCGCGGCACGAGCTGGCCGGCGGCCTGTTGCCGGTGCGCGTCCTCGATCAGCTCGATGGCTTTGGCGAGATCGAGCAAGGGGGACAGTTCGTCGCGGCTGAGTAATAGAGGCATTCTTAAACTCCGATCTTACTGGGACTGTGTCGCCATGGGGAAATTCTCCGTTATTTGTCATCCTGAGCGTGAGCGAAGGATCTGCTCTTCGCGCGGTTGCGTGAAGCAGATTCTTCGCCGTCGGCTCAAAATGGCAGTTGCGACACCATCTTCACCGGAAGGGTGCTCATGTTGGTCTCGCCGAAATTATCTTGCCACCGCGAGCTCATGGGGCCGTTTGCCAAATCTTCGTCCGCCGTTTTTCGTCACCGCGACGGTATCGCCCCACTGGCAAATATACTCGCCGTCCGCTGAAATTGCCGACGGCTTCAAAATAAAAACCATATTCTCGCGCATCGCAACGGCTAGTTGTTTTGGGCTCTTGGCGTGCGGCGTGATGATCGGACCATCGTCGCCCTGGCCGCGGCCGTGCATGTTGAGCTCGCCGACCGCACCCGCGGCTGGGCCAGTCTGCGGCGCGACTTCAGCGGCGGTTTTCTTGGTCAGCTCTGCCAACTCGCCGACGGTGACGCCGGGTTTTAAGTTTTCCAGCAGGCGATTGAAAATTTCCCGCTGTACTTTGATCAACTCGGCTTGCGCCGGGTTGATGACTTCGACATACACCGGCTGCACGATCTGAGAGCGATAGCCGATCCATGAGGCTTCGATTTCGTTGATGATCACATCGCCGCGCTCGAGCAGGCGCATGCTCGGGCGGGTTAGCGTGCGTTTGGGATTTTTTCCCGACACCCAAAAACAATGCACCGGCAGCTCGGAACCGTTGCGCGTCATGGCATAGTGCATCGCCGCCCAAACTTCCCAATCTTTCACGCCGACTTTGGCGGCGGCGATTTCCGCGTCGACGGCGAGCTCGTTGATCTCGTTCGACTTGGCGAGCACGTCGAGCTCTTCCTGACTCTTGACGTAGCGCACTTCGTCGAGGATCGCCGTGGCATCCACCAGCTGCGTGCTTGGAAACGCCTGGCGAATCTGTTTCCAGGTGCCGTAAAAAATTGTCCCTTCCGGCGTGCGCGTGCCTTCGACTTCGCCGAGGCCGGTGATGCCGATGCGGCCGTGCTCGAGCTTTAGTTCTTTCAAGCGCTCGACAATCACTTTGCCGTAGTTGCGCCGCGCTTCGCGCACATCGCTGACCCAGTCCTGCACCGTCGGCCATCGCGGGCCGGCCGAGGTGGCGACCACCGTGACTTGGTCCTCAATGGGAAACACCGCCGCCAAATCCGGCTCGCCGCCGCCGCAGTGCGTCAGGTAACGGGTGTTGGCCTGATAGTCGGCCGAGTGGCCGCTGTTTTGCGGCGTGACGATGACATCGAGATTTTCTTTGCGCATGTGCGCGCGCACCGCCGCCCAGCGGCGGTCGCGCTCAGCGATGGAAAAACGTGGGTAGGGGTAGAGATCAGCCATGAGTGAAAATTCCTGAAATAATTACGCACCACGAAGACACGAAGAGCACGAAGGTAAGAACAAAGTTTTTCTTTTCCGAACTTCGTGTCCTGCGTGTCTTCGTGGCAAAAATTCTATCCGAAACTTTGCGTCCTTTGCGCCTTTGCGCGAGATATTCCGAAATCTTAAACGTCAATCACAAGTAGCTTCATCTCGCGCTTGCCCAACCGGCGCGCGCCGTTTTCGGTCACCGTCACGGTGTCGCCGATGCTGGCGCGGCCCTTGCCTTGGGTTGGCCGGACTTGAGGCTTGAGAATAAACGTCATGCCGGCTTTTAGTTCGAGCTTGGCAAAACGTTCGATGTCTTTGTCGCCCATCAACGCCGGGCCGTCGTCGCCCAGGCCGCGGGCGTGCATCATCGGATGATTCCACGAGTACGCCCCGGCGCTTTCGACGGTCTTGGTATAGATATCGAAAAGGGCGCCGAAGGTCACGCCGGGTTTCATGGCGGCGAGCACGGCATCGAAGCAGGTGCGCGAGGTTTTGACCATCGCTTCATAGGCCGGGTTCGGTTTGCCGACCACGGCCGGATGCACCGCTTGCGCGGCGTAGCCGGCGTATTTGGCTTCGATCTCACCGACCAGATTGTCGCCGTTTTGGATGACATAGTCGGTGGGCACGAAGGAGCTGTTGTAGAGATTGGGCCCGGCGCTCAAGAAAAACAACGTCGGCAGCTCGCCGCCGTTGGAAAGCATGGTGTGGAGCATCGATGCGTAAACTTCTTTCTCGCTGACACCCGGCTTGGCCGTTTGTTTCATCGTGTCAATCGCCTTTTCGATGATCGCTTCGGAGCGCTCCAGCATCGCTATTTCTTCCGCGCTTTTGATCGCGCGCGCTTCCTGCATCATGTCGGTGGCGTTGACGATCTTCGCCTGCGGAAAGGCTTCTTGAATCGCTTTGACCGAAGAGTAAGGGATAATACCCTCCGGCGCGCGCACGAGACCGGCGAGGCCAGAAATGCCGATGGTGCTTTTTCCCAGTTTCAATTCGGTGATGCGCTCGATGGCGTTGCGGCTCCAGCGGTTGCGCCCGTCGCGCACGTCGGCAACCCAGTTCTGTGCTCTCTGCCACCAGCTCGAGCGATTGAATACGTAGGAAGTGACGTCGCCCTCGCGCGGGAAGACCGTAAACATCTCGGTGGCAAAGCCGCCGATGTTGGTGAGATAGCGCGAGTCGCCCTGCAGCTGCTCCCAGCGTCCGGTGTTGGCCGGCAGCAGCAAGACATCGATGCCGCGCTGGGCCATCTCCGCGCGCACCAGTTTGTAGCGCCGGTCGCGTTCTTGAATCGATAATTGTGGAACCATGGGTCCTCGCTTGTTGGCTGGTCACACAGTTCAGATCGGCGCGCAGATAAACCTGATCGTCAAACTCATTGGGCCGGCCGCCCGGGGCAGATCGAGCAGGCCTTCAACCGCAGACCTTTTTAGAAGTAACGCCATGCCTCTTGCCTATTCTTATTGCGCCAAGATCTTCTTGATGCGCTCGACGATCTCGGCCGGTTGCTCGATAACTTCCTTGGCGATTTTGGCGAGCTGCTCGCCGCTGACCGGCGTGATGTCGAGTTTTTTCTGCTTGGCTTCTTCGAGCAGCGCCGGATCGGCCATCGCCTTCATCAAGCCGTCGCGCAGCAGCTTGAGCCGGTCGGGAGGAGTTGCCGGATGAGTGACCATCGGCCGGCCGAGCTCGCCGGAACCCAACATGACAGTGGCGATGCGGCGGCTCAACTCCGGCGTCTTGAACTCGTTCATGAGGTCGTTCAGAAGCGGCGTGTCGGGCAGCTGCGGATCTTTCTTGGTCCCAGTTTGCATGAGAACGCGCACCAGGTTGGTTTTGCGCCAGGTGTGATAGGGCTCGCGGGAAAAATAGGCCTGGGTTGTAAACGAGCGGCAGACCACTTCGTTTCGTTCAGTAGCGATATCGATCTCGTTGCCGCCGGCGTAGCCGGTGACGATGGTGAATTTCGTGCCGAGCAGCTCTTCGAGCAGCCGCGGAATATAATGGCCGCTGGTGCCGGTGCCGGTGGCGCCGCATTTTGGCGGCTCCTTGGCGTCGCGAATGTCGCGCATATTTTTATAGGGCGCGTCGCTGCGCATGTAGAGCATGTGTTCGGACTTGTCGGGACTGGCGATCCAGCCGAACTTTGGCCAGTCGAATTTGATCTCCTTGTTGCCTTGCAGCTGATTGAAATAGTGCGCCGGGTTGATCGACGCGATGGTTAGGCCATCGGGCTTGGCGACCGCGTAGACGTAGTTCGCCGCGACGATGCCGCCTGCTGCCGGCATGTTCTGCATGATCACGGTGGGATTGCCGGGAATATGTTTGCCGATATGGTTTGCCAACAGCCGGGCATAGATATCGTAGGCGGTGCCCGCCCCCGAGCCGACGATGAACGTGATGGTCTTCCCTTGATAGTACGGTGTCTGCCCCCGCGCCGACGCTGCGATGGTGAGCACCAATAGCAAGGCCCAAACAATTCGCTTCACGGAACCTCCTTTGGACGATAAACTATAAGTTTCTACAACGGGCTCGGACATTCTTAATCAATAATCTGGTTAGCATCAAGCAGTCATATTTGTAGCAGGGAGGCGAAGATTTTTATAACCATTACCTGAATGCGGCATGTCGGTGGAGTGAAACTCCTCCGCTATTCCCTACACCACGGGCAGCCACCTAAGCTTCGCGTTTGCGTCAATCGGGAGTGCTGCCAGTTAATTCCAATGTCAAACACCAACCACCGCGCTCGGCACGTTCCGAATGTCGGAAAAGCCCTCAGTTATTTTCCTAACGCCGCAACTCGGTTGCCTGTCGTTTCGGCTGAACGACCCAGATGGCGAAATCCGTGCAAACATTCTGGACCGCAAACAAAATCGTGCTAATCGTATAGGCACTACGCGTTTCGCAGGAAAGGTATTTTAAGGATTTTTCAGTGCTTAGCGCAGCGGGTTAGCAGATTGACGCAAAGGCAGATGTGGTTCGGCAAGTTCGTTAAAGCTGCACAAAGTGCTTTGAAGGTCCAATCTTCCACGGCAAGGTACAGGATTTGCGTAAATTTTCATCGACTTGCCATGCCCAGAGGAGTTTTGAAATGGTTTTTGCAACAACGAGAAACAGCAGCCGCCGCACAAGCAATCAAAGACTTTTAGCCGCAGCGGGAGGGCTGTTTTGCGTCGCACTTATAGTCGTCGCAGTGGCGTTGCATCCCCGTGAAACTACGGAGGAGAAAGCTGAAACTTCAGATGGCTTGACCAAAGTGTCGAACAAGTCGCAAACACCATGGAATCTCGCGCTGGGCAATGTCGTCACGGTTGCGCCGGACTTGGGTTTAACTGTAAAAGGCCTGAAGGATGTCAAGTTGGAGCCCGCTCGTTTGGCTGCCATACTCGACAGCCAATTGACGTCGCTGCGTGATATCTATCGCGCGCAAAGCGAAAAACAGCCAACGCTGTTGGGCGCCTTGTTGCTTGAGATTGTTGTCGGTGATCAAGGGCGAGTGACGCAAGTGAGAGAGCTCAATTCACGCATTGTCGACGCGGAGTTTCGTAAGCTGGTATTGGCGGAAGTTAACAATTGGAACTTCAAAGACACCTTGCCGGACGGCGTGACGATTCACTGCCCGCTTTTGTTTGTGCGCGAAGGCATGGAAATGACAACGCTCGTGCAATGGGGAAAAAACCTCGGGTCATTCGAGAACCGGCCTGCTCCACGTGCTCCCGCTGCTGCCCCTGCGCAAGCGCCGGCCCCGACGGCACTGAAACCGCAGGCAGAAACAGCTCAGAACTAATCGTTGGCTTTATGCCGGCGGCCCAGCAACTCTGCTGACGTGCGAGAGACATGCCGCTTCCATCGCGTCTGTGGCAGTTGCCTGAACGCTGCGTGACTTCCGAAGCCAAGTTTCAGCAACGCCGCCGGCTGCTCAAAGCACTCGCGTTTGGCGGCGCCGCTTGGTCGACGCACTATCTCTTAGGCTGCGGTCCGGCTGAAGATGCCGTGGCCACCGGGGCGCAGGAGAAACCACCCGCACCGGAGCTCTACCCGGCGCGACGCGACCACCGTTTCCTACTCGACCGGCCCGTGACTGCGGAAACTCACGCTGCCTCCTACAACAACTTCTACGAGTTCAGCGTTTTCAAGAGCCGGGTTTACAAGCAAGCGGCGCGTTTGAAGACTTCTCCCTGGCAAGTTGCCGTCGTGGGATTGGTCGAGAGACCGCGCCTTTACGACGTCGATGAACTCGTGCGCAGCTTCGAGTTGGAAGAGCGGCTCTACCGCTTTCGCTGCGTTGAAGCCTGGGCCATGGCCGTGCCTTGGACCGGATTTCTGCTGCGCGATCTTATCAAGCAAGCTCAACCGCTGTCGGCAGCACGCTACGTGCGCTTCGAAACTTTCATGAATCCTGAGATTGCCGGCAATCAAAGCTCGGCTTACGGCCCTTGGCCCTACAGTGAAGCGCTCACAATGGCAGAGGCAATGAACGAGCTCACGCTATTGGCCACTGGCATCTACGGTCATCCGCTGCCGAAGCAGCACGGCGCGCCGCTGCGTCTGGTGGTGCCGTGGAAGTATGGCTTCAAAAGCATCAAGTCGATAGTCAAAATCGAATTTACCGCCGCGCAACCGAAGACGTTTTGGCATAGCAACCGGCCGAGCGAATATGACTTCACTGCCAACGTCGATCCGACGGTGCCGCATCCGCGCTGGTCGCAAGCGACGGAAAAAATGATCGACACCGGCGAGAAGCGTCCGACCCTGCTTTACAATGGATATGGAGAGCGGGTGGCGGGACTGTACGGAAAGGGATGAAACGTGGAAAACAGAAAGCGGAAACATCCGACTATTGAAGATGGAGGATAGAGAATGGCCAGCATCCATCATCCATTCTCTATCCTCGAATAAGCTAGATCAGCTTTTTCAGCGCACTTGATAGCGTCTCGACGTTTTCTTCCCGCGCCCCGTGACCCATCAAACCGACGCGCCAGATTTTGCCTTTGAGCGGGCCCAGGCCGGCGCCGATTTCGATGTTGAAATCATCGTATAGTTTCGCTCGCACTTTGGCGTCATCGGCGCCGTCGGGAATTTTAATCGCGTTGATCATCGGCGCGCGGATCGACTCGGCAACCGCCGGCTCGATTTCTAACTTGCGCATCTCTTTGACGAACACATCGTGCACTCGGCGGTGGCGCTGCCAAGATTTTTCCAAGCCTTCTTCCAAGACGATGCGCAGCGACTCGTGCAGCGCGTAGTTCATGGAGATCGGCGCGGTGTGGTGATAGACGCGCTCGCTGCCCCAGTATTTTTCGATCATCGACAAGTCGAGATACCAGCTCTGCACTTTGGTCTTGCGATTGCGGATGACTTCGATGGCGCGCTCGCTCATCGTGACCGGCGAGAGTCCCGGCGGGCAGCCGAGGCACTTCTGCGTGCCGCTGTAGCAGGCATCGATGCCGAGCTCGTCGACGCGCACCGGCGCGCCGCCGAGCGAAGTAACCGCGTCGACCAGCAACAACGCGCCGCTGTCTTTGACGAGTTTGGCAATATCGTCCATCGGCTGCAGCACGCCCGTGGACGTTTCGGCGTGCACCAACGCCACCAGTTTGTATTTTTTCTTCGACAGCGCGTCTTTGAATTTCTGCGCGTCGAGCGCCGTGCCCCATTCGGCATCGATCTGGTCGACCTGCGCACCGCAGCGCTGCGCCACGTCGACCATGCGCGTGCCGAAGACGCCGTTGACACCGATCAGGACGGCATCGCCAGGCTCGATCAAGTTGACGAAGCAGGTTTCCATCCCCGCGCTGCCGGTGCCCGACATCGGCAATGCGAGGCGGTTCTTGGTCTGAAAAACTTCGCGCAGCATGGCCATGCTCTGATCCATGATCTCGAGAAACTTCGGATCGAGATGGCCGACCACGGGCAGCGCGAGCGCATCAAGCACTCGTTGATTGACCGGGCTCGGGCCGGGGCCGAGCAATGTGCGAATGGGCGGATTGGCTTTCGGTGCAGCGGGCATGATGGACTCCTAGAGGCGAAGAGCAAAGCGGTAAGGGCAAAGAATCGGGTCTTTACGGCAGTCCTTGCCGCTTAGCCCTTCGCGCTTTGCGTGTTCGACGGTTACTACTCCTCAGCTTTTACATTCAATTCCATGCTGCCGATCTTCTCGATCGTGCCATGCAGTTTGTCGCCGTGGCTGAGTTTGCTGACGCCGGCCGGTGTGCCGGTGGTGATCAAATCGCCGGGGCGCAGGGTCAAATTGCTGCTGAGAAAACGAATGTGCTCGCGGATGCCGCAGATCATATCGCTGGTGTGGGCGATCATCGCTTCCTTGCCGTTCTGCAAGACTTTGATCGAGAGATTTTGCGGCTCGTCGATTTCGTCGCGGGTGACGATCCACGGGCCAAGACCGGAAAACGTGTCCATGCCTTTGCGGATGCAGCGCGTGTTGTGCATGCCCTTGCCCCACGGGTCGCGCTGGCTGATGTCCCAGCAGATCGTGTAGCCGAAGATATAGTTGAGCGAGTCCGCCTCGCTCACTTTGCGCGCGCGTTTACCGATGACGGCGCAGAGCTCGCACTCAAAGTCTACCAGCTTGGAAATCTTCGGAAGAATGATGGTGTCGCCTGGGCCGATGATCGAAGAAGTGGTCTTGATAAAGAACTCGGCCATCAAGGCATCTTTGTCGATGACCGGTCTGTTGGCGCTGCCCATGCGCTCGACCATCTCGGCACGGTGCGCGCCGTAGTTCGCCGCCGCGGCCCACAGCGTGCCTGGGTTCTGAATCGGAGCGAGCAGCTTGACCGATTTCAAATCCAATCCACCGGAGCTGTTCGCCGCATCGCGGGCAATCTGCATCGCCTGTGGGTTATTGCCGAGCGCGTCGATAATTTCGAGCATGGTGCAGCCTTGGCGCGCTAGACCCGCTTTGATCAGTGCGTCGCCGAAGTTGATGACCTTGTCGCCGACGACCACGCCCGCTTGATTATTGTTGTAATGACAAATTTTCATGGAGACCTCCGAGATTTGCTGGTTCAAGACTTTCCTCTCATACCTGAAGGTCGCGTCAATGTCCAATTCACGCGAGCAATCGGCCCAGGTTCACGATCACTTCTTCGATATCGTCGAGGGAGTTCCAACGCGGTGAGCCGCCCATGTGCGGGGTGACGATCACGTTGGGGAATTTGATCAGCGGGTCGTTGGCGTCGCCGGGCTCTTCGTAAAACGTGTCGAGGCCGAAGCCGCCGAGGCGTTTGGATTCGAGGGCTCGACGCAGCGAGTGGCGGTCGACCAGGTTGGGCTGCGCGACGTTGATCAGGAAGGCACCTGGCTTGATTACTGACAGTTGATGCTCGCCGATGATGCCGACGGTCTGCGGGCTGCGTGGCAGGTGCAGACTGATGAAGTCGGAGGTTTTAAATAACTCGTCCATGGGCACATAACTCGCTTGATACTGCTGTTCGACATCGGCCGGCAGACGCGTGCGTTGGTGGTAGACGATTTTCATGCCGAGGGCGATGGCGCGTAGCGCCAGCTCTCTGCCGATTTCACCGAGACCGACGATACCGAGCTGCCGTTGATAGAGTGTGACCATGTTGGGGATGCGCGCCCAGTTGCCGTTGGGTGTGTGCTTGCGGTTGTAAGTGGTCGGCTGATAGCCGGCGGCTTTGAGCCGCTCGACGCTGATCATGTTCGCATGGCGGGTGACCTGGCGGGCCAGAGCGAACATGAGCATAACCGCTTGCTCGCAGGTGGAGATGTTGGCGCGGCGGCGAATAGTTAAAACTTTCACGCCGGCTTTGTCACACGCAGCGTGATCGATGTTGCGCGTCGTGTAGCCGTATTTCTGGACGAACTTGAGCGACTTGCCAGCGGCGAGTTCTTTCGCGCCGAAGGTTAGCTCCTCGACCACCGCAATATCAGCGCCGGGAAGATTTGCCAGCAGTTCTTCCTGGCTGTCGACGAGGAGGACATTCGACGGGCAAAAATTTGGCGCTTGCTTGCGAATGCGCTCGCACCAGCCGCGAAAATCAGAAAGATCATGCAGGCAGAAATGCGCGAATGCTTCGATGCGCTCCTCGCTCGCGGTTGGATCGAGGACGACGTTGATTAATCTTAAAAAGGTATCGTTTTCGACGACTAACTTCATTGAAAGGCCCGTTCAAAATTCCAACTTCAACGTTCAAAGTGTTCGGTCGGTTCGTCGGCGGTTCCGAGATCTTGCTTCCTCTCCCTCTGGGAGAGGACTGAGGTGAGGGCGCGTTGTGGAAATGAAAGTTCGCTGCCGGCGTGTGCCCTCACCCTTGCCCTCTCCCAGGGGGCGAGGGAACCGGAGGTTTAGGTCGGCTCCGGATCGATTTTAAGCGCCTGCAACACTCTCGTGAACATGTTGTAGGTGCCGATCAACATGGTCAGTTCGACGGTTTGGCGCTCGCTAAAATATTCTCGGATATGGGCAAAGATTTCATCGGGCACGTTGATCTCTTGCGTCATCGCGTCGGTGTAAGCAAGCAGTGCGCGTTGCTGCTCGTTGAACAGCTTTGACGGCTGCCAATCGGCGATGGCCGCCACCTGTTCCGGCGTCAGGCCTTCCTTGATGGCATACGACGGCCCATGGGCGCGCTGGACGTATTCCACGTTGTTCAAAATAGCCACACGGATGACCGCGATCTCGCGGCTCTGACCGTCAATCTCGGTGCCGTAGCGCACCGCTTGATTAAACTCGAACCAGGCGCTGGCCAGCATGGGGCTGTGCAGCATCAGGCGATAGACGTTGATCAAACGCCCGCCGCGGGCGCCTTTGATTTTGGCAATTAACTCGGCGAGCTCGGGATGATCGGTCTCGCCGATGAGTGATACGCGGGCCATATATTTCCTTTGATGAAGAGGTTCAAGCCGGTCAACCGCTCCGCTCCGTTCAATCGCTTACGCTCCGTTCAAACCGTTGAAAGAGGTTTTGAGCAACAATACTTTCCGAAACTCTGCGCCCTCCGCGCCCATGCGCGAGATATTCCGAAGCTAGGCGCTGCGCCGTTGCAACCGCAGCGTTAAGCCAGGCCACTGGATAAACACACTGCTGCGGTCTTTTTGCTTCGACAATTCGCCGACCAGATTTAGCAACGGGTTGCCGCCGCTGCCTTGATACGTGCGCGCCGGGCCGGCGGCGTACATTTTCTCCACATCCTCTTTGCTGGAGAAAAAGCGCAGCAAGACTTCTTCGTCGTTTTTGCCGCCGTATTTTTTGCGCAGCTCTTCGAGTGTGTCTGTTGGATGCGGCCGCTCGGCAATCTCTTTGGCGCGCGGGCGGTTTAAAACTTTTTCTTTGACGTTCTTGTCCATGTACTCGGCGCCCTCTTTGCCCCAGATGCCCATGGCGTATTCAATCGTCTGGTCGGTGCACTGTTTGTAACGCTCGCCGACGATGACATTGATCGCTGCCTGGCTGCCGACGAACTGCGACAGCGGTGTGACCATGATCGGGTAGCCGAAGTCGGCGCGCACCTGCGCGGCTTCGTCGAGCGTCTGGGGCAACTTATGTTCCATGCCGACGCGCGACAGTTGATAACGCAGGTTGGAGATCATGCCGCCGGGGATTTGATGGACGTACTGCGCGTAGTCGTATTCCGGCGTCTTACCGACGGGCAAATTGGCTTCTCGCGCACAGGCGAAGAGAAACTTGCTGGCATCGCGCAGCGGCGCTTCGTCGATCAACGTCTTGTAGCCCAGGGCGCGCGCGTTCATGGCGACGGTGAAGATCGACGGGTTGCCCGAGCCGTTGGCCAGCGGCGGCACCGCCGTGTTGATGTGCAGCATGCCCGCCTTGATCGCTTCCAAACAGCAGAGCGAGCCAAGCCCGGTGGTCGTGTGTGTGTGCAGCTCGACGGTTTTGCCTTCGGCGGCTTTAAGAATCGCAGGTACGGCGGTGCGTGTTCGTTCGGGCGTTAAGATGCCGCCGGGGTCTTTGAAGATGACGCGGTAAACGTCCAGTGCGAAGGCTTCGCGAATTTTGTTGGCGTAGTACTCGTCGGTGTGGCGCGGCGAGACCGTGTAGATGAGATTGATAATCGGCTTCAGCCCGGCGTTTTTGGCTTGCTTGACACGCCATGCCCAATCGTTCGCGTCATTCCACGAATCCGAAATGCGCACTTCCTTGACGCCGACGTTGGCCATGCAGGTGTCGAAAAGTTGATGCAGAGCGTCAGGGTAAATCGCAAAGCCGCTGCGCGTGCCGTGCACAAGGCGAAGCGGCGTGCGTTTGAATTTCGGAATCACCAGACGGTAGCGCTCCCACGGGTCTTCGCGCAATTCTTTGACGCACTTGGGCAATTCGATCGGCCCGCCGAGCTCGATGGCCTCGAATCCCGCGGCGTCCAACTGCTCGCAGATCGGCGCGATCATGCCGGTGCGGATGTTGTACGCCCACAAGCTCTGCGCGCCGTCGCGGATGGTGGTGTCTTGGAAATAGACTTCGGTCATTTTTCTAAACTCCGGTTTCCAGCCCGCCCATAAGATCGAGTTTAAAGGGGTCAGCGTGGTTTCGTAGTCTTACCAGTTGCTGGGGCGATTTTCGAATTGCCTCCCCACTTTGCGGCCTTTGCGTCCTGGCGCGAGATGTTCCGAGGCTGGCCCGCGCCGCACTATTCCAGCTCTTTCCAGTTCATTGCCGTGACCAGCAGTCCACTGCTGCCGAGCACGGCGAGAAAAAGATAGGTCCAGGAGTAACCCAGTACTTCGACCGCCCAACCTGTGATGAGCGCGCCGATGCCATAGCCCAGGGGATAGGCGACGGAAAAAGTCGCCATGAAGCGGCCGCGGCGTTCGGGAGTGGCGCGCTTCATGGCCACGATCAACGTGGCGGCGCCGCCGACCGCCATTCCCAGCATGTAAAGCACGCCGGCGAGCAGGATCATCGCCAGGTTGGCGGCGAAGACGAGTGTGAGCAACGCGAGCGATTGAAGCACGAACGTGGCAACGAGAGAGTAGCCGACGCCGATGCGATCGCTCACCGTGCCCAGTAACGGGCGTGCCAGCACGCTGGTGATGCCGCTGACGACAAAGTAAGAACCGATGGCGCCGATGCCGAGCTCTTGGGCGTAGAGCACGATGAAGCTGGTGAGCGCGGGAAAGCTCAGTTGATTACAAAACATCAAACTCGCCGGCAGCAAGACGCCGCGCTCGCTGATGCTGAAGATTTGCCGCCACCAAGGTAGTGACGCTTCGTGGGAGCCATGGGACCGGTCGACTCGCGGGAGCCGGCGCGCCATCGGCAAACACACCACGGCGCCGGCGAGACCCAACGCGACCATGACGAGGAAAACCACCGTGTAGCTTCCGGAAGAAGCGCTCAGCAGCCACAGGGCGACAGCGGGAAAAAGCATCGTCGGCGCCGACTGCACGCCGCTGTAGTAGCCCGAAGCTTCGCCACGCCGTGACTCAGGCGCGATGCGTGCGAGCAGCGCGTAGCCGCCGGCGTTGACGCCCGCCCAGCCGACGCCGCGTAGTGCGTTGGCAAACATCACGGTTGCGGCGAAGGGCAGAAAACAGAAGAGCATGCCGACGGCGAGCATCAACAAGCCGAACGCTAACACGCCGGACTCGCTCCATTTGTCGGCCCAGTAGCCGATGATCGGCCGGGTGATGACGCTGGTGGCGGCGAAGGCCGAAATCGCAACCCCGATAATAAATGGCGAACCGCCAAGCTGCGTGACGTAGAGCGGCAAGATCGGATTGAGCATCGCCTGCTGGGCATAGCCGAGGAGCTCGACGAGGCAGAGCAGGATGAAAGTCGGGGTCCAGAGCGGGGCGGATTTATCGATTGTCACGGGAGTATTGCGCGTGCATTGGGAAAGACTTTTTCACCACGAAGGACACGAAGAGCACGAAGGTAAGAGAAGAAATTTGAAAAGCTTTTTTCGAACTTCGTGTCCTTCGTGTGCTTCGTGGTGAGTTTGCATTTCACGACTCACTTGAGTTTCTTCCATTGTTTCCAGATCAAGATAAATCCCATTGAGCACAGAACGCCCGCCACAATGTACATCCAGCGAAAACCGGCCAGGTCGACCATTGTGCCGGCGATCAGTGCGCCGATGCCGTTGCTGAGCGGCAACGCGGTCGAATAGCTCGCCATGGCGCGGCCGCGCCGTTCGGCGGGGGCCTGGGCGATGGCGATGGCCATAATGCGCGCGCCGCCGATGGCAGCGCCGGTGTACCAGAGCGCGCCGCTTATCACTAGACCGATGAGATTGGTCGCGAGCGGCATGGTTAACAGCGCGACGGTTTCCAATGCGAAAGCGATGAGGAGCGAGCGGCCGGCGCCGAGTTTGTCCGACAGGCGCCCGAGCAGCGGGCGGCCGAGGGCGCTGGTGATGCCGACGGCGACGTAATACCAGCCGAAGTGGCCGACGCCCAATTCTCGCGCGTAGAGGACCACGAAGCTCGACAGACAGGGCAGCGACATATTCAAAGTAAAAATCAACGACGCGGCGGCGATAATATTGCGATCGACGACGTTGACGATCTCGCGCCACCAGGGCTCCGTGGTGTCGAGATTGTTACTGCGTGCTTGCGCAGGCGTCGCGCGCGCGAGCGCCCATGCGGTGGCGGCACCGCTGAAGATCAGAAAGATTGCGAAGGAAAATACAGCGTAAAAGCCACCCAACTGCGAGTCCAGAATCCACAGCGAGATCGCCGGAAAAATGATCGTCGCGCTCGACTGCACGCCGCCGAAATAACCCGATGCTTCGCCGCGCCTTGCCGGCGGAGCAGACGATGCCAGGAGCGTATAGCCCGAGGCGGCCATGCCGGACCAGCCGACGCCGCGCAGCGCGTTAGCGAAAATCACCGCGGCGTTGAAGGGCAGAAAGCAAAAGAAGATCGCCAGCCCCTGACCGACCATGCCGAGGACCGTCATCCCGGTGGCGCGCCAGCGATCGACCCAGTAGCCGATGATCGGTCGCGAGACGACGCTCATCACCCCGTTGGCGGCGATGGCGATGCCGACGGTGAGCGGCGTGCCGCCTAAGCTTGTAATATAAAGAGGCAGCGCCGGCTGCAAAGTGAAATGCTGGGCGTAGCCGAGAAATTCAGCGACGCATAGCAGCGTGAACGTCCGCGTCCAGAGAGAATTGCTTTTCGGTGCGGCGGGCATCGTTGTTGTGTAGCGTAATAATTGAAAATTGAAAATGGAAAATTAAAATTTTCGGACCGCCGCGTCTTCTTGTGATCCTGAGGAGCCGCTGGGCAGCGATACCCATCACGCATTAGAGTTTTGTGCGCCGGCCGAGAGCGAAAACCAGTCCGGCTGCCTGTGTGGCCGTTAAGAGGAGGAACATGCCGGTGTATCCGGCGAGGTCGATGGCGCTGCGCCGCGCAAAGGAGGATGAAGGTTTTCGTCCAGATGGTTTCGGAACGGTTGGGCATTGTTTCAGTACGTAGGTGTTTCGGAGCCCTTCGACAGGCTCAGGGCGAACGGACAAGACAACATCATGCCTAAAAATACGCTCATTCGTGCATCCTATTTCAATCGCTGGCGGCTCGTGATGGTAACCACTAGCCCTAGCGCCGTAATCAATGCGCCAATCACGTACATCCAGACAAAACCAAACCACTGCACCAAGCTACCGCAGATTAGTGCGCCGACGCCGTTGCTGAGCGGCAGCGCAATGGAAAACGTGCCCATGGCGCGGCCGCGCCGTTCGGGTTTGGCTTGTTCCATGGCGATGGCCAGGGTTGTCGAGCTGGAAATCGCGAGACCCAGCATGTAGAGCACGCCGCAGATCATTAACATGAAGAGGTTAGTCGAGAATGCCAGCCCCAAAAGCCCAACGCTCTCGAACACGAAGCAGGCGAGCAGCGCACGGCCGCGGCCGAAGCTGTCGGAGATTTTTCCTAGCAGCGGGCGTGAGAGTAAGCTAGTGGTGCCGCTGACGACGAAGAACCAGCCGAGATTTTCAATCTTCAACTCACGGGCATAGAGCACTAGAAAGGTGGCGAGCGCCGGAAAGGTTACGTGGGATAGAAACGACAAGACCGAGGCGAGAATAATCTCGCGGTCGAGCACGTTCAAGATTTCTTTCCACCACGGCCCCAAGTCTTTTGCCTTATGGTCGGAGGATTTTTTCGGCAGGCTTCGATAGAGCGTCGCGCTCACGCTCGACCCGATCGCCGCAAGCACGATGGCGACGATGAAAACCACGGCAAAGCCGCCAAAGGGTGCATCGATCAACCAGAGCGCGACGGCGGGTAAGAGAATCGTGCCGCTCGCCTGCACACCGCTGTAATATCCCGACGCCTCGCCGCGCCGATGCGCCGGCGCGCTGATGGCGAGCATCGAATATCCCGCCGCGCTCATCGCCGCCCAGCCAAGACCGCGCAGCGCATTGGAAAACATCGTCGCTTCGGCGAAGGGGATGAAGCAGAACAGTACTGCCGATGACAACAGTGCGAGGCCGCACATGGATACACCAGTTTCGGACCAACTATCGGCCCAACCGCCGATCAACGGCCGAAAGACAACGCTGGTCACAGCGAAGCAGGCGAGCACGAGACCGACCTGAAACGGCGTGCCGCCGAGTGACGTGATGTAAAGTGGAAACGTTGGCTGCAACAGCGCGTGCTGCGCCGAGCCGAAGAACTGCGCGGTGCAGACGAGGATGAAGGTGCGAGTCCAGAGTGTGTTCGGTTGTGCGGCGGGCATGGAACCGGATTATTCACCAAGAAGACACGAAGGCCACGAAGTTCGGAAAAGGGGGAAATAAAAAGTTCTTGTCTTTTTCTTACCTTCGTGAACTTCGTGTCTTCGTGGTGAAAATGTCTCGCGCATCATTTCAGGCTTGACCAATTCTTGATCGTCACGATCAGTCCCGGAATGTTCAGCGCCGCCATGAACAGAAACATCCAGAAATACCCCGCGACTTGGATGACGGCGCCAGTGATGAGCGAGCCGCAGAAGGCGCTAAACGGATAGGCCATGGAAAATGTCGCCATGATTTGGCCGCGGCGTGCTGGGTTGGCGTGTTCCAGAGCTAGCGCGAGCGTGGCCGACGTGCCCATCGCCGAGCCGGTCATGTAGAGCACGCCGGAGACGATAAAGCCGGCAAGGCTTGTGGAATTGACGACAATGAAGAACGCGAGCATTTGCAGCGCAAGGCCTGCGGCGATAGCCGCTGCGCGGCCGAACTTGTCACCGGCCCAACCGAGAAGAGGGCGCGCGACTAAGCTCGTCGCGCCGCTGGCGACGTAGTACCAGCCGAAATTCTCAATGCCGATTTGCCGCGCGTAAAGAACCAGGAAGCCTGCGATTGCCGGCAGTGACACGTGCAAGGCAAAGAGTAACCCAGCGGCGAGTAGGATATCTTTTTCCGGCAGCTTGAAGATGTCTTTCCACCACGGGCCGGATTTTGCCGTGTGTTGAACGCGCTCAGTGCTGGCGTGTTGCTTGAGTGAGTATCCCACCGCGGCGCCGAAGAGCGCGATCGCCATGGAGACGACGAACACGACGTTGTAGCCGCCGAACGGCGCGTCGATGAGCCAGAGCGCCAGCGCCGGCAACAAGATCGTCGCGCTGCCTTGCACGCCGCTGTAGTAGCCCGAGGCTTCACCGCGCCGCGCCGCCGGCGCGCACTGCGCCAAGATTGCATAGCCGCCGGAATTCAAGCTCGCCCAGCCCATGCCGCGGCAGCCGTTGGCGAGCATGGCCATGGGAATGAACGGAACAAAAAACAAGAACACGCTCGTGGCTTGGATGAGTAAACCGCAGCACATGACGCCGACTTCGCTCCAACGGTCCGACCAGTAGCCGACGAGAGGGCGCAGTAGCATGCTGGTGATCGCGAACGACGCCATGACGACGCCGACGATGAACGGTGTGCCGCCCAGCGCAGTGACGTAGATGGGGAGTGTTGGTTGGAGAATGAAATGCTGCGCGTAGCCAAGAAACTGTGCGAGGCAAAGCAACACGAAGGCGCGCGTCCAGAGGGGCTGGGCCTTTGCCGATTCGATAGAGATTGAAGCGGGTGAGCTCATTCGTGGTGCAAATAACAACAGGGGCACGGCGTGCCGCGCCCCTGTTGTATAACGATTGTTCACTTGTCAGTAGCTTGCGCCAGTATGAAGTGCAAGCGGATTGGAAGAACGGCGGTGGAAACAGAAGAGCCCGGCTCGTGGGAGCCGGGCTCTTCTGCAGGTGGGTCGGAGGGCGGGTTTTAAACTCGCCCCTACATCCGGATTTTATTTTTGCGTTCTCTGCGTTCTTTGCGGTTAAATAATCCGAGCGGACCGCCAAATTATTTCAACGTCGCGTAATAGGCTGCCAGGTCTTCGAAGTCGGGGCCTTCGAGTCCTTTGAAAATTCTTTTCTTCGCTTCTTCTAAACCGGCGTCATCGAGCTTGCGCTTGTCGCTGCCGAACAACGCCATCTGCGCTTCCAGGAAGCCCCTCGGTTGGCCGCGCAGCGCGGGAATCACCCGCTCGTTTTCGCCGTCGCCTTTGGGGCCGTGGCAGGCGATGCATTGGGTTGCCAGGGTCTGGCCGCGGCTGAGCTTCTTCGGATCAATCTTAACGGAGAACGGCACAGGTTTTTTCTGGCTGGCGAAATATTCGGCGATCTCGTCGAGGCCGAATTGCAGCACGTATTTCGAGTAGGGCTCCATCTCAGGCGATGTCCGTTTGCCCTCGGCGTAATCTTTGATCGCCTTCTTAAAATAGTTGGCGTTCATACCGGCGAGGATCGGCACGTGGTTGCCGGGCGCGTTGCCGGCAAAACCGTGGCAGGCACTGCAGATGAGAGCTTTCTGTGCGCCGGGGGAGTCGAGCGGGCCGGCGGCGGACGGCGAAGCGGTAAGCGCAAGAACGAAAACAGCGAAGAGCCTTACTATTTGTATTTTTTCCATGATTAAGGTCCTGTTTTTCAGGCATCCCCACTTCTTCTCATCCCAAAATGTCGTTCCAGATGCTCGTGCGCCAGGCGAGCGAATTGTCGGCGACGGCGGTGCTTTTGCCCGGGGTGAGTTTTTGTTCGATCTGGACGACCTTGCCGTTTTCGATTTTGTAAGCGTTCACCACCGCAATGGCTTCCTTGTCGCTGACCCAACTGTAGCAAGTGTTACCCGGCGCGATTTCGGGCGGCGTTTTGCCGTTCAACGAACTAACGACCGCGGTGGCGCAGATTTTCCCCATGGCGTTGGCGACGTTGCCTGACTTGGGCACCGGCAAACCGATGGTCGCGTCGCCGATGACGTGGATGCTTTTCTGCTTCACCGATTCGTAAGTCACGTGATCGACTTCGCACCAGCGTTTGTCACCGCCGACCAGATCGGCGTCGACGGCGATGGCGCCGGCGCGCTGCGGCGGGATGACGTTGACGACGTCGTATTTCACTTTGTCGCCGGTTTCGGTGGTGACTTCCTTGGCGCCGACGTCGATCTTTTCGACTTTTTGCGATGGGCGGTAGTCGATGTGCGCCTCGTAGTCTTTGAACACGGCTTTGAATAGGCCGGTCTTGGAAACGATGTCCTTATTGGCATCGAGGACGATCAGTTTCGATTTGGGTTTCTTGGTTTTCAAAAACCAGCCGATCATCGAGGCGCGCTCGTAGGGGCCCGGTGGGCAGCGGTAAGCGACCGGAGGCACGGTCATGACGACGATGCCGCCGTCCGGCATGGCGGCGAGTTGTTGTGCCAGCTGCACGGTCTGCGGTCCAGCCTTCCAGGCGTGTAGCACTTTGTCCTTCGCTTGCTCCAAGCCTTCGACTTGATCCCACTGAAAATCGATGCCGGGCGACACGATCAAGCGATCGTATTCAAGCGCATCGTTGCCAACGCGCACGCGCTTGCGATCGGCATCGATGGCCGTCGCTGCCTGGTGGCGGATGCGCACGCCTTGTTTGGCTAGCCGGCTGTAGTTGAGCGTGAGATTTTTCAGCGATTCCACACCGGCCAGCACCAGATTGCTGAACGGGCAAGAGACGAACTCTTTGTTCGGCTCCAGTAGTGTGACTTCAATCGACGGGTCAGTTAGCCGCACATACTTTGCCGCCGTGGCGCCACCCCAGCCACCGCCGATGACGACCACTCTGCGGCGCGCCTGCCCGAAGACTGGCACTGGCAACGCGCCCAGCGCCGCGACGCTCACACCACCGACTTGCAGAAATCGACGACGCGAAATGGGATTCATAAAGCTCTCCATGGCTTTCAGGAAATCTGAGCGTGAATAACGGAACGGCGTGAGTAAGTCAAGCAGTTTCTGAGTTAACTGATTTAGTTGGTCGGTTTTGAGCGAAAAGAATTCGATTACCAGCGCCTATGATTTCGCTCCGATCAGATTGTAAGCCACGACCGGCCGCGCCAGGCCTTTGAGTTGCAGTTCTTCGATTGCTTCAGCGGAGAACTTTGTTTCCAGCCGGCTCATGGTTTTTTGATCGGTGAGTATCTGCCCGCCCTTGGCTTCGGCGCAGAGCCGCGCGGCGAGATTCGGCAAATTGCCGATGCTGCTATAGTCCATGCGACCCTCGAAGCCGATGGTTCCCAAGGTCGCGTAACCGCTTGCCAAACCAACGCCAAGATCGAGATTGTAACCGCGTTTTGACCACATCTCGCGCAACTGTTTGACGCGCTCGCGCATGTCGAGGGCCATGCAAGCGGCTTTTTCGCTGTGGTCGGCACAGGGTAGCGGGTCATTGAAAATCACCACAATGCCGTCGCCGACGAAGCGCTCCAGAGTTCCTTCGAATTTGAAAACCAATCTGCCCATCTCGCTGTGATAGTCGCGCAAAAAATCCATGACTTCCTCCGGTTCGGCCGTGTCGGAGAAAGCCGTAAAGCCGCGTAGATCGAGAAACACAATGGTGATCTCGCGGCGGTGGGTTTTGAACAGGTCCTCCTCTGCGCTCAGAATCGTCTCGGCGATCTGCGGCGAGAGATATCGTTTTAGCCGGCCCATGCGCTGAATTTCTTCGACCTGCGCATTGACCTTGCCAGTCAGTGTCCGGTTCCACTCTTCCAACTGATCGTGCAGCTCTTTGATGCGCAGCATCGCGCGCACCCGGGCGAGCAGCTCGAAGGAATCGAAGGGTTTGGTGACGTAATCGTCGGCGCCGGCGTCGAGACCGGCGACTTTGTCCTCCTGGGTCGCCTTGGCGGTTAATTGGTTTGCAGCTATACGGCGAGGTCGCCGATCTCGTCGAGAAAGACCGTGCCACCCTGGGCCAGCTCCAGCTTGCCTTTTTTCTGCTGATGGGCGCCGGTGAAGGCGCCTTTCTCGTGGCCGAATAGCTCGCTTTCCAACAAGTCTTTGGCCAACCCGGCACAGTTGATGGCGACGAATGGTTTCGCTTTGCGCTCGCTCCATTCATGGATCGAGCGGGCAAACAGCTCCTTGCCCGTGCCGCTTTCGCCGAGCAGCAAAACCGTCGTCTTGCTCGTGGCGGCTTTTCTGGCTTCTTCGACGATGGCGTGCATCGCGGCGCTCTGGCCGGCGACCAGCCGGTGGCGTCCGCCGAGCTCTGCGCTGAGGAGCTCGACGTTGGTTTTTAGCTGGGCGCGCTCCAGCGCTTTCTGAACCACCACCGCGAGATGATCGGGGTCGAAGGGCTTGGCGATGAAGTCATCGGCGCCGGCTTTGATCGCTTCGACGGCGCGCTCGACGCTGCCATGGGCGGTGACGATGACCACCGGCAAATCGGCATGCGTGCGCCGCAACGTCCGCAGCACTTCGACGCCGTTTATATCGGGCAATTGGTAGTGGAGCAGCACCAGTGCCGGCTCGCTGTGTTCGAGCCGCGCCAGCGCTTGGGCGCCGTTGGTGGCACGCTCGCTCGTATGACCAAGATCGGCGAGTTCCTGCTCGAGCAGATCGAGGTTGAACGGCTCGTCGTCGACGATGAGAATTTTCGCCGCCATGGTTTTGTTTTAATTCATCAAACCCAGGTAGCGCCAGTAGGGAATCGCCAGCAGCAGCGCGACGATGTACGCAATGGCATAAAAAATATTGATGCGGCACATGAGCGGGTAGGAAAAGCCTTTGCCCTCGGTGGTGGAAAAGGCGAGCGTGTGCCAATCGATTTGAAAACGAAAAAACCAGACCTCGGAGGCGATCAAGATGATCATCGCGATGACCCAGGGACTCATGCCGACGTCAATCGCCAGCGGCAAAAGCGCGACGCAGAGAGTGACGACGGCAAGAAAGCTGGTGAAGACCAGCTTGAGTAGATAGGTGAGCAAGGCAATAACAATGAAAAACCACATGGGTTGATCGAAGAACGGCAAAATCAACGGCGACACGGCCTCCACCAGCCACAAGTCGATCTTGGCTTGTTTCATCAGCACCGGCAGGCTCAGGGTTACGCCCATATGGATCAGAAGTCCCCAGTCGATGCCCTCGTAGAGCATCTTTTTGTTGAGAGTCTTCGTGTTGATGAGGACGGCCAGGGAGATGATGGCGACCCACGCGCCATCGACGCCGTGATAAGGGACGGTGAGCCAGCCCGTGATCGTAAAAACCAACACCGCAAGACTAATCCATTCGTGGTGTGACAGACGGCCCAAGATATCGAGCTGGGTCTGGACCATCTTGTAAGAGATATTCGGCTGGGTTTCCGGTCGATAGAGGATCACCGTCACTGCAAGAATAAGCACGACGACGACCAGTGTCGGCGGCAATGCGGCGATAAACCAGTAGCCCCAGCTAAATTGTTCTCGCACGTCGGGCGGGAGCAGACCCCAGGCAATCAGGCTGGTCGTCGAGCCGGTTAGGAACAAAAATCCCAATTGACCGAGCCCCAGGAAACTAGCGGCGAACAATCCGGTGGACGCGGTGGAGGGCGTCTTGTAGCCGAGACTCTCGGAAAGGTTAATCAACATTTGGCTGATGATCATGGTGCGCGCGCTCTGCTGCGGGATCAATGCCATCACCACTACGCCCATGATGCCGGTGGCGACAATTTGCCAGTGAAAACTCAGAGGAAAGAGCCGCACGAGATGGAGCGACATGCGATAAAATAAACCGCATCTTGTGATCGCCACGCCGAGTCCTAAGACGCCCAGGGTCATGAACCAAGTGGTGCTGGCAAAGCCGCCCATCACCGTGGTGGCGGAATCGAGCTTGGTCAAGATGGCGATCATGGCGAAGGCCAGCGCCACGCCGTAGTCGGGCAACGAGTCGAACACCCAGAAGATGAGCGTCGCGGCAATCAAGCCCAAGAGCTGCGTGCCCGACGGCTCCAGGCCGATGTCCGGTTGCCAAAACCACAACCAGCCGCCCACGGCCAGACCCAGAATGTCGCCAAGCCATTGGTTGCGTTGCCGCGACTTAAGAAGTGCGGTGGAAAACTGCCACGCGTGGGAACTCTCATCACGGCTGTCTTGACGATCCTTAAACCTCGCCGGTAATGCCTGTGCAGTGGCCGAGTAGTCGGCGGCGGCGAGGTTGCCATCCGCCAAGCTCAAGGCGCTGCGCAGTTGGGCAATCGCTTGGCCGTATTCTTTGCGGCGCGCTAAAGTCTCGGCGATGCGCTGGAAATTGGTGACCGCCTCACCAGTGACGGCCCGCTGCGCGAGAACTTCTTGATAGAACCGAAACGCCCCGGCAAGATCGCCCAACTGAATCAGCATGTCGCCCCTGAGGTTGGCCAGTGCCGTATCCGCGATGAAATGCTCGCGTGGAACGTGTTCGAGGATATTTTTTGTGAACAGCGCGGCGCTGGCCAGCGTCTCGTTGCGTTGGCCCTTTAGTACGCGAATGACTTCAGGCCAATCCTCTATTTCGCCAGCGTGCCGGATTGCCTGTTGCCAATCGCCGAGAGCGGCGTAGCGCTTGGCGAACTCCGCGTGCAGCCGCCGCTCGGTATCGCCGCCGTCGATGGTGCGTAGCTTCTCATGAAGAAAATCTTTGAAGAAACTATGAAATTCGAGGCGGCCGTTGGCGAGCTGACGCAGCAATGGCGATTGCCCATTACGCAGATCGGCCAGGGTGTGGGCCGCACTCTCCGACTGAAACAGGTGCCCCACCGTGGCATCGTCCATCGCGTGCAGCAGCACCGCATGGCGCAAGAACTCTTGCCGCTTGGGCTCATGGCCGTGGTAAAACTCTTCGGCCAGCGAATTGAACGCCTCGCGCCCGGTGGAGTATTGCCGGTCGACGTAGGAGAGTCGCTTACTGAGCGTTGCGCAGAATTGCAGCAGCCAGGTGGGGTCTTTTTTGATGAGCTCGTCCCAATCTTCACGCGAGAGGCGCCATAGCGTAGCGTCTTTGATCGCGACAATCGTTGCCGAGCGCGGCTCGCCGGACATCAGGGCCATTTCGCCGAACCAGTCCCGTGGGCCCAGCACGGCAACGGTTTCCGAGTTGCCGGCGCCGCTGTCAACGACGACTTGCACGGTGCCGGCTTGGATCAGGTAGAAAGCATCGCCCTGGTCACCCTGGCGAAAAATGGTCACGCCTGCGGCAAAGCTGCGCTCTTCCATCTTGCCCAGGATTTTGGCGACGTCTTCGCGCGGTAGACTGGAGAAGATCGGGATATTGCGGATGGTGTCGGCTTGCAGGTCCATGAATGTCAGCGAATCACTTTGTCAGCGCGCTTGAGCAGCTGCGGCGCTAGCTTCAAGCCAATATAGTTGGCGTTGCGATAGTTGACGATGAGCTCGAATTTCTCCGCGCGCTCGATGGCCGCGAGGGCGCTCTTGGGGTTACTAAGGATCGCACCGACGATGGCTCCTGCGCGCCGCCCCATTTCCAAATAGCTTGGCCCATAAGCGGCGGTGGCACCGGCGATGGCCCAGGACTCTTCGTTGAACATACTCGGTAGTTTTTTTCGCCGCGCGTTGGCGAAGATAAACTCGCTCTCGCCTTCGACCAAATCGTCGGGGACGTGAAACAGCGCAGCGCCAGGGGCGACAGCCATGCCGGTGAAACTGGTTTTCAGCTCGTCGGCCGATTTGATGCCGCGCTCAATGACCGGGATAGCGAGTTTTTTTGCGGCACTTTGCGCCGCCGTGAAATTGGCGCGCGAAAAAGCGTTATTGCTGTCGAAGAAGATGTGCGCCTCGCGCAGCTCGGGCATGAGCTCTTTGAGCAGGCTCATGCGCTTGTCGACCTTCTCCATGGCGTAGGCGGCGACACCGGTCAGGTTGGCGCTGCGCTCATGTGGCGCTTTGATCATGCCCGCGGAGCCAGGGTCGCCGGGATGGACGAACACAATTGGCAGCGTGCTAGTCGCCGCGGCGGCGACGGTGCTGGCGCGGGTGCCGGTGGTAAAGATCACGTCGACTTTGCGTGCGACCAGCTCGGCGGCTGCGGCCGGCAATGCCGCGCGGTCGCCTTTGGCGTTGCGCGTTTCCAAGATCAGGTTTTGGCGCTCGACGTAGCCGAGCTTTTTCAGGCTTTCGTTCAAACCCTTGAGCGCTTGCGATTGCGCCCGCCCCAGCTCGGGCAGCAAGACGCCCACACGCGCTGTCTGTGCCGCCGCGGCTGGGCAGACTGCGGTCAGGAAAAGTAGCGACACAAGGACAATGGGCGCGGGGCGGCGCGGCAATCTGCAGTCGGCGATCGGGGCATCGGTCATGTCGGGGACCCTTCTCGTGGGCGAATACTTCTGAAAAACCCAAGAATGTTTCGACGGGCTCAGCATAAACGGACTGTTCATGCACGTTTTCAGCTCCGACTCCGTTCGTCCTGAGCCTGTCGAAGGACTCCGGATGGGTTTTTCAGAAGAATCGTAGCGAATACGTGTATAACGCCATTCTCTGGCGCGCTTCAAGCAGGCCATGAGTTGAAGCGCTGTGGTCGATCGTCTAGATTAATCAGGTCGTGAACGAGGGCAACGCTAGACGGAGTTTCTTGAAACTCACCGGTGGATTGGTCGCAGGCCTGACACTGGCTGATTATTCCATCTTGAGTCGCCAGGCGGCGGCGCAGACGAGCGCGCCAGGTTTACCGCTGCCGGATGAGCCGGTCGAAGCGACGTTAAAACGGTTGTTTGGCAATCGCACGCCGCAGCGCGGCGATGACAAGATCAAGCTGGAGCTGCCGCAAATCGCCGAAGATGGCGGCAACGTGGCGATGACCATCGACTCGAGTTTGCCAGTGAGCGGCGCAAGTCAGGTCAGTAACATCTATATCCTTTCGGACAAGAATCGCCGCCCGCTGATCGCCAAATTTTCCTTCACGCCCGAGTCGGGCAGGGCGTTTGTGGCGACCAGCATTCGCCTGGCAACGACCACGGACGTGCGCGCGATCGTGGAAATGAACGACGGCGCGTTGTACGCGGTCAGTAAGCATGTGCGTGTGACCATCAGCGGCTGCGATTTGCCGCCGCAAAGCTGATCCCTCGATACGCGACCCCTAGGTCGCGACTCGGGACTAGCGGGGAAATGATTCAGAGAGCTGACATATGGCCGAAGCCGGGAGAGTGAGCATTCGGTTGCCGTCGTCGATCAAAGCGGGCGACGTCATTCGCGTGCGCACGCTGGTGATTCATCCAATGGAGATCGTCCAGCGCGACAAGCAAGGGAAGATCATCGCACGCAACTACAGCTTTATTCTATCGATGAGCGCGGCCTTCAATGGCAAGGAAGTATTCCGCACCGAGTTGACCCAGGGCATCAGCCAGAATCCCAGTATTACTTTCCCTCTGAAAGCTGACAAACCGGGGAAATTGACCGTCACGTTTGCCGATACGATGGGAAAAACCTTCGAAGGGAGTGCTGAGATCAAGTTTGTTTAGCCCTCGCCCCAGGGCGACCAGCCGGTCGCCCCTACAGGCAGCCGCCGGATCAACCTAAACTCTCCATGTCGCCGCCTCCCGCTTACCTAAAAACATTTCTTAGCGCGCAAGCCGAATTGGCGTTCGCTCGGCCCTGGCCGGTGGTCTCTTCGGCGTTGGTGATCGCAGCGCTCAACGTGTTTCTGTTCGCGTTCGACCGACCGTGGACGGCGTCGGACGGTCTGCGTCATTGGGGCGACTCCGTGTTTAGCGCGATCGGTGTCACGCACCAGCCCGATCTTTTGCCGCCGCACCTCTACTCGGGTTCGGTATTGAACATCGGTTTGCTGGTTGGCGGCTTTGTCGCAGCGCTACTCAGCCGTGAGTTTGGTATTCGGCCCGCGCCGTTTTCTGAGCTTGTCAAAGGCGCGCTCGGCGGCCTCTTGATGGGCATCGGCGCTATGTTTTCGTTTGGCTGCAACATCGGTGGTTTCTTTAGCGCGCTGTCGGCCCTGTCGCTGAGCGGCGCAGCGATGATGCTGGGGTTGATTGCCGGCGCGTTTGTGGCGACGCGCTATCTGATTCATGAGAATCGCCAGATCATCGACGGCGGCGGCCTGCCGTTCATGAGCGCCTGCGACGCGCCGGCGCGGCCCGCGCCCGCGTCCATGGCTTATACGTTCCAGCCGCGCATGGGTAAGCTACTTATCTTGGTTCTGCTCGCCGTGGTCTATCTCTACCAGCAGCTTGGCCATGGGCGTCTCGCTGGATTTCTCCTGTTCGGTGCCGCCTTCGGCGTGGTCCTCCAGCGCTCGCGTTTTTGTCTGGTCAACGCGTTCCGCGAGCCGTTCATGAGTGGACGGGGTGAGCACGCACGTGCCGCAGCGCTGGCGTTGATCTTCAGCATGATTGGCATTGCCATCCTCAAAGCCGCCGATCTGAAAGATGCCACCGATTGGGTGTTCCCATCATTTTGGCTAGGCTCTGTTGTCGGTGGCACGCTGTTCGGCATCGGCATGGTGTTGGCCGGCGGTTGTGGCGCCGGTGCGATTTGGCGCGTCGGCGAAGGGCATGTGAAGCTTTGGATTGCCGTATCGTTTTTCGCTGTGAGCGCGTCGCTCACGCGGCTGTTGCTGGTAGAAACCGGCTGGATACGAGCGCTCGGTGTTTCGGTATTACTGCCGAATCTGCTCGGTTGGGTGGGTGCGGTTGTCGCGGTGGTTGCGCTGATGATCCTGTGGTATCTGTTCTCGGGTTGGAATGAACAACGCAAACAGGCGGATGGGTTGACGCTGTAGTAAGAGGTATCATGACGACTCGCTCAATGGGCAAAGAAATCCAATTTGTCGCCGGCGCCAAGGGCGGCATCGTTTCGGGTTTGTTGCTAAAACCTGGCGACGCGAAGGCGCTCTTGGTGTTTGCCCACGGTGCCGGCGCCGGGATGCGCCACCGCTTTATGGAAGATACCTCCATCCAGCTAAGTGAGCGCGGCATCGCGAGCTTCCGTTACCAGTTTCCGTACATGGAAAAGCGCAGCAAACGGCCGGATCCCGAAGCGCTGTTGACGGATACCGTGCGCGCCGCAGTGATGACGGCAAGAAAGCAAGCGGGCGATTTGCCATTGTTTGCCGGTGGCAAGTCGATGGGTGGGCGCATGACTTCACTGGCGGCCGCCCAGGGGCCGCTCGATGGCGTGCGCGGCTTGGTCTACTTCGGCTTTCCTTTGCATGCCATGGGCAAACCGTCGGCGGATCGTGGCGGTCACTTGGCGGAAATCCAAATCCCAATGCTATTTTTGCAGGGCTCGCGCGATGGTCTGGCGGATTTGAAATTGCTCAAGCCCGTGTGCAAAAAATTGGGCGCCAATGGCGAGCTCTACGTGATCGAAGGCGGCGATCACTCGTTTCATATGTTAAAAAGTGCCAAGCGCAGCGATGAAGAGGCGCTGTGCGATGTCGCTGAAAAAGCGGCGGCATGGATGATTGATCGAATTTAGTTTCGGGTTCCGGGTTTCGAGTTCCGAGATGATGCCGCGGACACGGTTTTTATGATCGTGCGTTGCCGAAATGGAGGAACGCTCCGAGAATCTTGAACCCGAAACTCGAAACTCGAAACCGATGGAACACCCCACCGACGAAGAAGAAGCGCTCTCTGCATTGAAGGGCGAAGACCGCGAGCTCGCCGCGACAGCCGAGGCGATGCTGTGGAGTATCTGGTGCCGCTCGGGCGATCGCGAAGTCGATCTGATTTTTCGTGTCGGTGTTGACGCGATGCAGGAGCGGCGGCTCGAAGACGCCGAGCATGCCTTTGGGAAGGTCATCACGATGGCGCCGGAGTTCGCCGAAGGTTGGAACAAGCGCGCGACGGTGCGCTATCTGCGCAAGAATTTTTCCGGCTCGATTACCGATTGCCAAGAGACGCTCAAGCGCAATCCTAATCATTTCGGCGCGGCGTCGGGACAGGGGCTTTGCCACTTGTCTTTGAACGAGGCCCGCGAAGCCGCCGTTTGTTTTCGCCGGGCACTGGATATTCATCCCCACCTTGAAGGCGCGCGCCACAATCTGGCATTGGCGGAGGAGGAGGGTGGGGGGAGTGGGTATCTGCACTAGAAGGCCGTTCCAACCGTTCAATCACTACGTTCCGTTCAAGCCGTTCAACCGTCTGACCCCGCACAGCGGCTTTGCACGGGTAACGTCGGCCTGCACTTGAACTCTAAACGGCGCTTACTTATAAGTTCTCGATCAACTTTTTCGGAGGATGCATGACTATTCGGGTAGCGGGTATTTGCGGTAGTTTGCGCGCAGCATCGTTAAACAAAGGTTTGCTGCAGGCGGCGGTGGAGTTGGCGCCGGCGGGGATGGAGATTGCGATTTACACTCGGCTTGGCGACATCCCGCCTTATAATGACGACGTTTTCACCAAGGGCGATCCGGAAGCGGTCGCCGACATGAAGAGTTTCATCGGCTCGCGCGACGCCATGCTGATTGTGTCGCCGGAATATAACTACGGCGTGCCGGGGGTGCTGAAAAACGCCATCGACTGGGCCTCTCGCCCGAGCGGCAAATGCGTGCTCAATCGAAAACCCGCAGCCCTCATGGGCTGCTCGCCTGGTCTTGGCGGCACGATTCGCTGCCAACACGCGCTGCGCCAGACGTTCGTCTTCACAGAGACGCATGTCATGTCGCAGCCGGAGATCAAGATTCCTTCGGCGGCGGCTCTGTTCGACACGTCGGGTCGTTTGACTGACGAAAATACCCGCCAACATGTCAAGAAGTTTCTTGAAGCCTTCGCGGTGTGGACCGGCCGCTTTAGGGATTAGTCAGACTCTACGACTATATATTGACAGGGAGCGAGTTGATCGGGTAGTGTTGCCGCCAAACGGGGGGTCGAAGCTCGATCTTCAAATCTGCACAAGAAAAGAGGGAGGCGCAAAGTTTCTATGTTAAAGAAGTTATTTTTGACGGTCGCTTTGCTTGTATGGGCCGCTGCCGGTGCGAGGGCGGCCGAAACGCCGTTACAACAGATCGCCGACGTGCTGGACGTGGACAAAACCAGGACCTTTCAGTTCACGGCCAACGGCCGGATGTATCACGTCGGCCAAAGCACGAGCCACATGGCGGCCTGGCCGCGCTACTACGTAAAAAGCCTGACCCGTGCCTACGATTTCACCGCTGGGGCCATGCGCGACCAGATGGTCCGCACCCAGGGCGAAGATCCGCCGAGCGGTGGCGGCGGTCAGCCTCTGGAGGGCGATCAGAATATCGTTTCACTGGTGCGTGACGGTGTGGCGTGGAATGAAGCCGGGAAAAACATGGTGCCGCGCTTTTGGGAGGTGAACGACCGCGAGCACCAACTGGTTATTTCGCCGCACGGGCTCTTGCGCGCCGCGTTTGCCAATAATGCCGCGGCGGTGAAGCGCATGATCAACGGGCGCGAAATGACCGTGATCACCTTTACAGACCGCGGTAAGCACCGGGTCACAGCTTACGCTAACGATCAAAACGCCATCGAAACGGTGGAGTCTTGGTATGGCAATCCGGTGGCAGGCGATATGAAGGTGGTGACCCACTACGGGCCTTATCGCGATTTTGCCGGCGTGAAGTTCCCGACCAAGATCGTTCAGTACCAGGACGGCCACCCGGCATTGGACCTGACCGTCACGGCGGTAAGAGCCAACCCGACACTAGATGTTCAGGTGCCGGCGGATGTGCGCAGCAACCCGGCCCCGGTCAAGTCCGAGAAAGTCGTCGACGGAGTTTGGCACCTGACCGGCGGCTCGCATCACAGCGTCTTAATCGAGATGAAGGATTATTTGATTGTCGTCGAGGGACCGCAGAGCGACGAGCGCTCCATGAATCTCATCGCCGAAGTCAAGAAGTTGGTGCCGGGCAAGGCGATTAAATATCTGGTCAATACGCACCACCACTTCGATCACTCGGGCGGCATCCGCGCTTTTGCCGCAGAAGGCGCTACGATCGTCACCCACGAGATCAACCGTCCCTATTTTGAACGAGCGGCCAACAATACCTGGAACCTCGCGCCCGATCGGTTGGCCAAGGCTAAGCGCAAACCAGTTTTTCAGACGATGGGCGACAACATGGTGCTGACTGACGGCAGCCGCTCGGTGGAGCTGTATCAGATCGTCGGCAATGGCCATCATGACGGCCTGGTCATGGCGTATTTGCGAAGGGAAAGGCTGCTCATCGAGGCGGATGCTTATACACCCGGAGCGGTGCCGAAAACGCCCAATCCTTTTTCGGTCAGTCTTGAAGCCAACGTGCGGCGCCTGAACATTGACGTCGATCGGATTTTGCCGCTGCATGGCAGTATCGTTCCCTACGTCGAGCTGCTGAAGGCCATTGGCAAGGACCCAGCGGCCAAGAAAGAGGCGGCTAAGAAAGAATAGGTTGGTCAGCCAAACCTGCAAAGAGCGCGAGCCCGGAAATTCTTCCGCGCTCGCGTTTTTTTTGTTGCAACTTGCCAGTCACTCACGTATGGAGTCTTTCAATCGATTCCCACCAAAGTAGGAGGTTCGAAGTTATGACTAAAGCCATAGTCGCGCTCCTCATGTTTGCGTTGATAAGTACGCGAGTCGAAGCCCAGGAATCCGATCTCCAGCGTGTCGCCGATGCGTTGGATGTCGCGACGATAAAGACCTTTCAGTTCACGGCCAACGGCAAGATGGGCGCCGTGGGCCAAAGCACGAGTCCAATGGCGCCTTGGCCGCGCCACTATGTGAAGAGCCTGGTGCGTCAATATGATTTCACCCAAGGCGCGATGCGCGAAGAGTTGTTGCGCACGCAGGGAGAGGCGCCGGCCAGCGGCGGCGGCGGGCAGCCGATAGAAATTGAGGCGCGGACCATCGCTCTGGTTAGCGGCGAGTTCGCGTGGAACGAGGCTGGCAAAAATACGGTGGCTCAGCCCCATCAAGTGACGAGCCGGGCCCATGAGTTGGCGCTCTCGCCCCATGCCTTGGTGCGTGCCGCTTTCGCCAACAACGCCTCGGTGACCAAGAGGACGATCGACGGGCGGCAGATGACGGTAATCGCGTTCAACGATCAAGGCAAGCGGCAGATCACCGCCTATGCCAACGACCAGAACGCCATCGAGCGGGTCGAGTCGAGCTATGGCCATCCGGTCGTCGGCGACATGAAAGTCGTGACGAACTACGGTCCTTACCGGGATTTTGCCGGTGTGAAGTTTCCGACCAAGATCGTCCAGTACCAAGATGGTCATCCATCGCTGGATGTTACCGTTACCGCGGTCAGAGCCAATCCGACGGTCACCATCGAGGTGCCGGCCAATGTGAGGAACGCAGAAACCGTCGTGAAATCCGAAAAAGCGGCGGATGGCGTGTGGTTTCTCGCCGGCGGCTCGCACAACTCGGCGTTGATTGAGATGAAAGACTATCTCATCGTGGTCGAAGGGCCGCAGGGGGATCACCGCTCAAAGGCGCTGATCGCCGAGGTGAAAAAGCTCGTGCCCAACAAGCCGATTAAATATCTGGTCAACACGCACCATCATTTCGACCATTCCGGCGGTATCCGCGCCTTTGCCGCCGAGGGAGCAACGATCGTGACCCATGAGATCAACCGGCCGTTCTTCGAGCGGGCGGCGCGCAATAGCTGGTCGCTGGCGCCGGATATCCTGGCCAAGTCGAAGAAGATGCCGGTGTTTCAATCGATGGGCGACAATATGGTGCTCACCGACGGGGCGCGCTCGGTGGAACTCTATCAGATCGGCGCCAATGCCCACCACGACGGCTTGATCATGGCCTACCTGCGCAAGGAAAAGATCTTGATCGAAGCCGACGCGTTTTCGCCGCGCGGTATTCCGAAGACGCCCAATCCCTTCTCGGTGAATCTCGAAGCCAATGTGCGCCGGCTGAATATCGAGGTCGAACGGATTCTGCCGCTGCACGAGCACATCGTGCCGTACGGCGAATTGCTGAAAGCCATCGGCAAAGATCCGGCGGCGGCAAAGAAGCGATAAACGGTTGCCTTGTCCGGTCCCAGGGGCGCGAGCGCTGCAAAGACGGCGCTCGCGCCTTTTTTTGTGTTGCAAGTTGCCAGGCTCTCGCGTGGGGAGTTCTCCCAGCAGATAGGAGGTTTGCAATGAACAAAATCGCCGCAGACCGTTTGAAAATTTTGCGCGACGCCTTTCGTAAAACCATGGGCGATCCGGCGTTCCTTGCCGACGTCAAAGCAAGGAGGCTGGAGGCCGACCCGGATTCCGGTGAAGAGGCCGAAACGCTTGCCAAAGAATCGGTCAACCTATCCCGCGATGTGATCGCAAAAATGAAAAAGCTGCTGGAAGAGTGACGGCGCAAGTGCCGCGCTTCGCGACTTGTCGTTGGTTCTGCCAAAAAATCCTCTCGCTTATTGTAGACCTGCTGCCCGTGTCCGTCGTTTCTCCACCACGTGCTCACAATGCTGAGCAAACGCGTGCACTGCGTTGACGGGCTCGCGTTGTCTGTTTGACACACTTTTTTCTTTCTTATTCCTGATTCCTGCGGGTGCACATTGCGCGCGTCGTGGATCGAAGCTGGCATGTCTTTTGGGTACGCCAATGCTTAAGAGTGCGCTGATTTGTGCCGAACTACTACATACAGAGAAATTACTCTGTGTCGATGGCGACAGAAGCGCTAATAAACGGAAGGTAGTTACCATGACGACGTTAATCTGCCCCAAATGCGACCGGGAATTCGTCAAGCGGGTGAGCCGGCAAGGGTTGAAAGAAAAGATCCTGGGTTTCTTCTACGTTTATCCGTTTCGCTGTCAGTTGTGCGGCTTTCGCTTCCGCTTTCTGCAGTGGGGCGTGGTTTACATGCGTGTCTACGAAGACCGGCGTGAGTTCGAGCGTTTGGCGATCAACATTCCGGTCTCTGTGATTGGAAAGAACATGTTTTGTGAGGGCCTCTTGTCCGACATTTCAGTGGGCGGTTGTACTCTCAAACTGGATGAGACGTTTGGCGAAGGCGATCTTTGCCGCATCAATATTAATTTGCCGCACGAAGTGCAGCCACTCAAAGTCGCTGCCGCGGTCGTGCGTACCGTGCGCGGCAATGAGCTCGGCGTCGAGTTTCTCAAGTTTCACGACAACGAACGTGAACGGCTGCAGTTGTTTATTCGCAGCCTGCTGATCGGTCGGCGTCTGCCGACCGACGCACCGCATGCGGCGATTCCCGCCGCGCTGCCCGGTGTTGCGGGCGACAGTCACGCCGCGCTTTAGTCGCTGCACTCAATTCTTTGTTCAAGAAAGCGGCGCTCCTTGGAGCGCCGCTTTCTTTTATGGCGGGCAATGGGGGCTAACGATTCCAGATCTTCTGCCACCACTTGGCGGCGGTGCCGCCGCTCGTGCTGGCACTGCGCAAGTTCATCTGGTCGCGAATGTCGGCGAGCTTCCAACCCGTCAGGTCGGCTAGCTGTAGCGCTTCTTTTTCCTGACGGCGCTGCACTTCGCGATAGTACTCCTCGCTGGCGGGACAGGATTTGTCTTCTCCCTTCCATGGGTGGCGCAGCACATAACGGGCTTGGAAATTGTTGCGGTCGGCGGTCTCCTGAAGGACCAAGTCTTCGGGAAAACGCTGGGCATCGTAGCGCACGTGCATGCGCGTGACGAAGACATCGCGCGCGCCGCCCATGGGTGGGATGGGCATGATCTGGCGGCGGCCTCGATTCGGCGCGTTCTCCGCAGGGCTGTCGTTTAGCCAGAAAACTCCCAGGCTGCGCAATTCTTCGTGCGACAGCGGGTCCGCCGCGCAGGGGTCGCACCAGTTCATGTCCCACGCATATTTGGTGAACACGGCGCGCATATCGGCTTTCTTGACCTGTTGATCAAACATATCCCGGTAGAAGTCTTTGAAACGAGTTTTGATGTAAATCGGCAAGTCCATGTCGGTGGGCAACTTGACGCTGCGATAGTTGGTCGGTTCGACACGGCCTTTGCGAGTCAGCGTGTAGATAAAAAGCTCCTGATAGCCGTCGGCGTTCAACGTGCCCAGGCGCAGCGGCAGCATGAACTTGGGCGATTCATAAGCCACTTGGATTGGCCGCAGGTAGTTGAAGCCGAGCTTGGACTGTTCTTTCAAGTTCACCTTGGCGACAAAGAAGTGATTCTTCTGTTTGATGTAGCTGCCGAGCACTTCGGAAGCCCCTTTGGGCAGGCGATAACCGTTCTCTTTGAGATAAGTTTCCAAGCCTTGGCCTTCCTTTGCCGAAAGAATCACGATGTCGTACTCGCCGACGGTGTATTGGGCTTGAACCGTCACGCCGAGCGTTTCGGCTCTGCCTGAGGCGGCGGGCGCTGCCGACTTGTGCAGCGCCAAGTCAAAGTTGCTGCGCTTTTCCATCAGCGCGAGATAGCAAGGGCTATCATCATGGTATTCCACCAGGCGGGGCGACGTGTAGGCGTCGAGGTGGTCGATGACTTTCTTGTCACCGACGTTGATTTGGCCGCGCTCGATCAGTGTCGGCACCGGGACGACCACGGCGAATTCTTTCGGGTCACCCTTGAAATCGTTGACCATGGTGATCACGGTCTTGTCGTCCTGGCGGGCGAGCACGACTTGAGAGGCTTTGTTGAATATTTTGGTATCGGCTTTGGCGACGTAAAAGCCGCAGAAAGCTTGAGCTTGGCTCGCGCTAGCCAACAGGCTGAGCAATAGAGCTAGGCGTAAAACGATTCGTTTCATGGGAGTCTCCTTGTTTCGATCTCGCAGGGGTTAGACTGTTCCATTCGTATTTGGTTCCGGGGAAGAGTCGATCAATGAACGGCACGAGCGCAGAACAGACGACCAGCGACCAGAGTAGGCCATTGGTGCGATACAAGCCGAACTGCACATAGGCAGCGCCGGCGGCGACGAGCGCGGCGAACAATATCCGCCCAAGGCGCGAATTGGGTGTGGTTTTGGGATCGGAAATCATGAAGAAGGTAAACAGCAAGAGCGCGCCGCTCTGGAGCTGCTTCATCGGAATCGCCAGCGGATCGCCGAGCCAGTAGGCGCGGCCGAACAGGATGCCGGCGTAGCAGAGCATGAACGCGTAGCTTACATCGCTGCGCATCGCGCGGTGGATCACCATGCCGCCCAGGCAAGCCATGAGAAACGCAAAGTAAAGTTTGCTGCCCCATTGGGCTGGCGACACCCAGACAGTTCCATCTGTGAGCGCGATCAGCGCAACGATGCCGAAGTTGGTCGGGTTGAAAATATGCTTATTATTCCACCTGAGGACGAACTTGCTGGCGATGGAAATGATTGCCGCAGCGATCATCAGGGCGGGCTCGTTGGTGCGCAGTAGTAGGCAAAGCGAGAGGCCCGAGATCAACGGACTCAATGGGTCGAACCTGCTTGTCTGCCCGAACTCCGTGCAGACGTACTGAGTAGTAAGAACAGTCCTCAGTAACAGGACCGCCTGTGGCCAACCGACGTCGAAGCCCAACCAATTCATGCCGTAGACCAGTAGCGAGGCGAGGACCGCAATTTGGTAGTAGCGCGGGTCATTGGGGAGCCAAGAGGCGAGTGGAGTTATGTTTTTGGTTGCTGCAGGGCTCATAGTCTTCTGTTCCAGGCTCCCGTTTCTGCGATGGTTAGACAGCGGCCCAAACAAAAAGTTCCGGAAGGGGGCGTGACCCGTCTGAAATCTTTAATCTGAGATTCCGAGCGCAGCGAGGAGGAGCTTGACGCCCCGGCGGGTCCTTAAGTAGAGTAGGGCTCCATAATTGGCCCAGTTGTCTCTAAGACAGATTCACTGAAACCGAACCCAAAAGGAGGTCAGCCATGTTCGTATGTCTATCCCCCGGAGGTCAGTCTGTAACGACCGGCGAGTCGCAGACCGATCGTTTGCTGGTCGGCACCACCACCGGAATCTTTTCTTTCCAGAAAAACGGCGCGTCGTGGTCCAAGCAGGAAACCATGGTGCCGGGCAAGCATTTCAGCTCGATCATTTTCGAGCCCACGACCAAGTCGCTGTTTGGCGGCACCTACGGCAACGAAATTTATTTCAGCGCCGACCTGGGCAAGACCTGGGAGCAGCGCGACAGCGGCATCGGTGAGAAAGAAATCTACTCTCTGGCAAGCCAAGTCGTAAACGGCAAGCCGCGCGTCTACGCTGGCACGCAGCCGGCGCATCTTTATTACAGCGACGATCTGGGCAAGAGCTGGACCGAGCTGCCGAACCTGCGCAACGTCCCGGGCGTGGAAAAGTGGACCTTCCCGGGTCCGCCGCATCAGGCTCACGCCAAAAGCATCACGTTCCACCCGACCGATCCGAACACGATATATGTCGCCGTCGAAGTGGGAGGCTTTCTGCGCAGCACCGACGGTGGCAAGACCTGGTCGACGGTGGAGAATATTAACCCCGACGCGCACCGCGTGCTGGTGCCGACCAATGACCCCAGCAAACTCTATGGCACGGCGCCGACCACCAACTGCGGCCCCGAGACTGTCGCGGGCTTCTGCGTCAGCGGCGACGGCGGCGTGAGCTGGCAGAGCATGACGCCGCGCGACTTCCGCATCGGCTACGTCGATCCGTTCTTCGTCCATCCCAAAGATCCTAATCTACTTTTCGTCGCCGGCGCCAAGACCGGCCCCGGTACCTGGCGCAAGCTCCACACCGCCGATGCCCGCATCGCGCGCAGCCGCGACGGCGGCAAGAGCTGGGATATTTTGAGCAAAGGGTTACCGGAGCATATTCGCGCCAACATCGAAGGTATGGCCATGGACGTGTGGAACGGCGGCTACGCAATGTTCGCCGGCACCACCGACGGCGATGTCTTCTACAGTCAGGACGAAGGCGAGAGCTGGCAGACGATCATCCAAGGCATCGGCGCGGTGTCGAAGTCGCATCACTACGTGAATCTGTCGTTAGACCCCGAAGCAGCGCACCACTAAGAATTCAGATTCGGATATTTTCTCGCCAAGACGCTAAGACACAAAGACAAGAGAGTGAAAAGGGGCACGGTAATCCGTGCCCCTTTTTTATTCCTGCCTTGGCGTACTTTGCGAGCTTGGCGCGAGAAGAGTTTTCGGATCCGGAATTTTCTCTCGCAGAGACGCAGAGGCGCTGAGTTTCGGAAAATGGTCTTTGAATATTCATTTTGCTTGGCGTCCTTTGCGCTCTTTGCGCGAGGTCATTCTTTTCCGAAAGTTGCACTAAGGTTATCTCGCGCCAAGCACGCCAAGGGCGCAAAGTTCGGACAGTTGACAATATGGTTATCTTCGACCCTTGAGGATCCTAAGGTACGACTTTAGAATCCTCAAAGCATGGTTGTCTCCGACCATGGCGCCTTTGCGTCTTTGCGGGAGATATCATTCCGAGCGCCTCACCCCTGACCCTTCACCCCTCACGAGTCCGCGATTCCTTTCCTTGACGCCAGTCGCTGACCTGGCGTACTAATCGGCAGGTTCGTCTTTATGGCAACGACTCGCAAAAAACGCCCGGCGAAGGCTACCGCCAAGAAGCCTCTCACGTCGAAGAAAAAGGCGCCGCCCAAGAAGGTGCAGGGCGTCGATGCGTTGAAGCGCGAGCTCGCCGAGGCGCTGGAGCAGCAAGCGGCGACCAGTGCGATCTTGCGCATGATCGCGAAGGCGCCGGGCGACTTGCAGGCTGTTCTGGACGCCGTGGCGGAGAAAGCCGCGCGGCTTTGTGACGCGACCGACGCGCAGATTTTTCAACTGGAGGACGAAGATATTCATCGCGTCGCCGCCCACGGCGACCTGCTGGCCGCACTCGATCATACGCCCTACAATCGTCAGTCACCCGCTGGTCGCGCGATGATCGATCGGCAGCGGGTTCACATCCGCGATCTCGCCGCTGTGGTCGATACCGAGTATCCCGTCATTCGAGACTATGCGCGGCGGATCGGTCATCGTACCACGCTGGCGGTACCTTTGTTGCGCCGAGCGCAACCCATCGGTGCGATCTTGATTCGCCGTACCGAAGTCTGTCCGTTTTCCGAGCCACAGATCAAGCTCCTCGAAACCTTCGCCGATCAGGCGGTGATTGCTATCGAAAACGCGCGTCTGTTCCAAGAGCGGGAGACGCGCAACCGCGATCTCGCGGCGCTGCACGATGTGACCGCGGCGGCGAGCCGGTCGCTGGAGATCAAGCCGGTGCTCGACGAGGTGGTGAAGAAGATCACCCAGATTTTCCACTTCGACGCGGTGCGAATTTTTCTGTTTGACGAGGAGCGAGAGGTACTGAGCTCGGTCGCGGCATACGGCTATCCCGACAGTGCCGCCGCTCCCCAGAGGATGCGCCGGGGACAGGGGATTCAAGGACGTGTGGCAGAGACCGGGGAGCCGATCATTTTCGAGAACATCAAGACCGACCCGCGGTATCTAGAATTGAGCCAGTCGAGGTCGAGCCAATCGCGTGATTACTGCTTCTTCGGCATATTCCCAATCAAAGCCAAAGTCAGATTCGCCGGCACCATCGCCTGTCTAGGCAATGAGCCGCGCAAGTTAACTGCCGAAGAAATCCGCCTGATCCAATCCATGTGCGACCAGGTCGGCGTCGCGGTAGAGAACATCAATCTCTTCGAGCAGGTGAGACGCAAGTCCGCTCAACTCGAAGCGTCGAATGCCGAGTTGCGCGAGGCGCTCGATCAGCAGACCGCCACGAGTGAAGTACTCAAGGCGATTAGCCGCTCGACCTTCGAGCTGCAACCGGTGCTCGAGATGCTGGTCAAGAACGCCACGAAGCTTTGCGGCGCGGACACCGGGTTCATTTTCAGACCGGATGGGAACGTACTTCGCCTGGCGGTTGCCTGGGGAGCGTCGCCCGAGGTCAAGACCTTTTACGACCAGAACCCGGCGCCGCTCGATCGCGGCAGTCTCGTTGGCAGAACTATGCTTGAGCGCCGCGCGGTTCACATCGAGGACGCGCTGGCCGATTCCGAGTATCGGTGGACCGAGAGCCAGAGGCTGGGAAGGTATCGAAGCATGGTGGGCGTGCCGCTGCTCAAAGAGGGTGTGCCGCTTGGGATCATCGGCATGTGGCGCGAGGAAGTCCGACCCTTTACCGAGCGGCAGATAGAATTGGTCAGATCCTTCGCCGATCAGGCCGTCATCGCGATTGAGAACGTGCGGTTGTTCAACGATCTCAAGGAATCGTTGGAGCAGCAGACTGCAACGAGCGAGATCCTCGGCGTGATCGCCAGCTCGCCAACGGATATTCAGCCGGTGCTGGATACTGTCATTACTAACGCGGTGACCTTAGCCGGTGCCAAGCAGGGTCATATCCGTCAGCTCGATGGGGAGTTTCTCCGAGTTGTCGCGCATTACAATGAGAGCCCCGGGCAACTGGAACACTTGCGCGCCAATCCCGTTCGCGTTTCAGAAAGTCTCCTGGGTCGTGCATTTTTTGAGGGAAAGCCGGTGCACGTCCTTGATGCGCAGGAGCCCGTGCCCGGCGTTGCTAGAGCCGTGACCTCCGCGCTCGGCACGCGGACGATTCTGGCGGTGCCGTTGCTGCGAGAAGATGTGCCGATCGGCGGCCTGACAATCTGGCGCGACGTTGTCGAACCATTCACTGAGCGACAAATCGAACTGGTCAAGACCTTCGCTGATCAAGCCGTGATCGCCATCGAGAACGTCCGGCTATTTCAAGAATTGAAAGAATCGTTAGAACAGCAAACCGCGACGAGCGAGATTCTTCAGGTCATCGCTAGCTCGCCGACTGCGATTCAGCCGGTGTTGGAAACCATCACCGAGCGGGCCGCACGCGTCTGCGGCGCGAACGATGCCGTGTCGCGACTGGTTGACGGGAATGTCATGCGCTTGGCTGCGCATTACGGACCGGTTGGCGATGTGGCCGCTGAACGGCTAATCAACCGCCGATCACCGCCCGGGCAGGCGGTGGTCGATCGAGACGTTGTGCATGTTGAGAACATCGGGCTTGTGGCGGAGACGGAGTATCCAGACATCGTCGATACGGCCCGCCGAGTCGGCGCATGGAATGGCACTGTTCTCGCTGTTCCTTTGTTACGCGAAAGCGGTGCGATTGGTGTTATCCATTTTCGTCGGGTAGAAATGCGACCGTTCACCGACAAGCAGATAGCTCTACTCAAAACCTTCGCCGACCAGGCGGTCATTGCGATCGAGAACGTGCGGCTGTTCAAAGAATTGCAAGAACGCAACGCCGAACTGCGCGAAGCGCTGGAGCATCAGACGGCGACCTCCGAAGTGCTGAGCATCATCAGCCGCTCGCCGACGGACGTGCAGCCGGTGCTCGACGCCATCGTCGAGAGCGCGGCACGGGTATGCGGAATTGATGACGTGATATTGAGGCTGCGAGACAGCGATAGCTTGGTTACCCGAGCGCATTTTGGGTCCATCCCGATCGGCGGGGTCGAGATCAGCGTCGATGAGCCGCAATACCGTTGGCTGAACGAACATGGGACGCTGCATGTTCCCGATGTCCGCGCCCAGGACCAGTTCCCGACCATGGGCGCCGCCGGCAATTGGCCGACGATGTTATTCGTCCCGCTTCGTCAGCAGGGCGAGTTGGTCGGCAACCTGGCCGCTCGACGTACGGAGGTACATCCCTTCACCCCGGCGCAGATAAAACTGCTGGAAACGTTTGCGGCCCAAGCCGTCATCGCCATCGAGAATGTGCGGCTATTCAAAGAACTGGAAGAACGCAACCACCAGATCACCGAAGCAATGGAGCAGCAGACGGCGACCAGTGAAATCCTGCGAGTCATTGCGAGTTCGCCGACAGACATCCAACCGGTCCTCGATGTGGTAGCCCAGAACGCGGCTCGGTTGTGCAACGCTATAGATGCTCTCATTTTCCGAGTGGAGTCTGATGCGCTTCATCCGGCCGCGCACTACGGTGAAATTGCGCTGCCGAATTCACAACCATTGGCTTTGGATCGAGCCACCGTTGTCGGTCGAGCCGTCGTGGACCGCGAGATGCTTCACATCCACGATATCGCTGCCGTACCCGAATCCGAGCTGCCGGCGCGACCTGCGCGCCAGCGTGGGACGCGGACGATGCTGGCAATGCCCTTGTTACGCGAAGGTTCGGCCATAGGCGTGATCCTGATGCGACGGGACGAAGTCCAGCCATTTTCCGAAAAGCAAATCGCGCTGCTGAAAACCTTCGCCGACCAGGCGGTTATTGCTATCGAAAACGTGCGGCTGTTTAAAGAACTGGAAGAGCGCAACCGACAAATAACCGAGGCGCTGGAGCAGCAGACGGCGACCAGCGAGATTTTAAGAGTCATCGCCAGCTCGCCGACGGACATTCAGCCGGTGCTGGATGTGGTCGCAGAAAATGCCGCGCGGTTGTGTGACGCAAACGATGCGTTGATCTATCGTGAAGTCGACAACCATGCGCTTCTCGCAGCTAGATATGGCTCTATACCTGTCTTATCTGAATCGCTGCCGATCAGTCGTGGTTTCGTCGGTGGCCGAGCCATGCTCGACCGGCGGACGATCCATGTGCTGGACGTCGTCGCAGAGATCGAAACCGAATACCCCGACGCAAGACGCATGAATCTAGGCACTGGAGTTCGTTCTGTCCTCGGCACACCGCTGATTCGTCAGGGTGAACCCATTGGGTCAATCGTAATTCGCCGAACTGAGGTCCGACCCTTTACCGAAGAGCAGATAAGACTTCTCGAAACCTTCGCCGACCAAGCGGTGATCGCTATCGAGAATGTCCGGCTGTTCCAAGAGTTACAGGACCGCACGCGCGAATTGGTGGAATCCGTCGAGGAAATGAAGGCGCTGAGCGAGGTTGGTCAGGCCGTCAGCTCTACTCTCGATTTGGAAACCGTTCTCCAAACTATCGTAGCCCGCGCCGTCGACCTGGCGGGAACGGACTGCGGCGCCATCTATGAATTCGACGAAGTGGCGCAAGAGTTTAACCTGCGCGCGAGCCACAACATGGAGCCGGAGGCGGTCGAGGTGTTGAAAACGGCCCGGATTAAGCTGGGTGAAGGGGCCACCGGTCAAGCGGCGAGCACTCGTACGCCGGTCCAGATCGCGGACACGCGTATCGACTCTGAGAGATCGGTCTCGCGGGTGCGCCCGGTGCTGATTCGGCTGGGCTATCGCTCGCTGTTGACCGTGCCGATCCTGCGCGAGCAGGAGATCATGGGCGGGCTGACGGTCTGGCGGCGGCAATTGGGAGAGTTCGAACCCGAAGTGGTGAATCTGTTGCAGACCTTCGCGACCCAATCGGCGTTGGCGATCCACAACGCGCGGCTGTTTCGCGAGCTGGAGGCGCGCGGCAAGCAGCTCGAAGTCGCCAGCCAGCACAAGTCGGAATTTCTCGCCAACATGTCGCATGAGCTGCGCACGCCGCTCAACGCGATCATCGGCTTCTCGGAAGTTTTGCAAGAAAAACTGTTTGGGGAGCTGAACGAGAAGCAGGATGAGTACGTGGACGATATTCTTTCTTCCGGGCGCCATCTGCTGTCGTTGATCAACGACATTCTCGATCTGTCGAAAGTCGAAGCGGGGCGGATGGAGTTGGAGACGACGACGTTCTACCTGCCGGACGCCATCGACAACGCGTTGCTTCTGATCCGCGAGCGCGCCGGCCGCCACGCGATCAAGCTAAGCCAAAGCATCGACGATCGGATCGGCGATTACACCGGCGACGAACGCAAGATCAAACAGGTGCTGCTGAACTTGCTGTCCAACGCCGTGAAGTTCACGCCGGAGGGCGGGCAGATCAAAGTGGAAGCACGGCAGGGGGAAGAGTCTGTGATCGTGTCGGTGATCGACACCGGGATTGGCATCGCCAAGGAGGAGCAGGAGGCGATCTTCGAAGAGTTCCGCCAGGCGAGCGGCAACTACGCGCAAAAGCGCGAAGGCACCGGCCTGGGCCTGACGCTGACGAGGGAATTCGTCGAAATGCACGGCGGCAAAATCTGGGTGGAAAGCGAAGTGGGCAAAGGTAGTACTTTTACTTTTACACTGCCGGTTAGATAGGAAGACTATTCACCACGGAGGACACGGAGGTCCACGAAGGTAAGATAGAAATGAAATTTGAAGAGTTATCAGAGCAGGCGCTTGGATGTGCTATCGAGGTACATCGGCAGCTTGGACCAGGGCTGCTCGAATCGACTTATGAGCAATGTCTGGCTTACGAACTCGGCCAGGTTAAGATTCCTTTCAAGCTTCAAGTCGAATTGCCGGTTGAATACAAGCAAATCAAGTTAGACTGCGGGTACCGGATTGACTTACTGATCGACGACCGAATCATTGTCGAGCTGAAAAGCGTCGAGCACTTGCTAACAATTCATGAAGCGCAAATTTTGACCTACATGAAACTGTCGGGAATTAGCGTCGGTTTGCTGATTAACTTTAACGTGACGGTCTTAAAACGAGGCGTCCGCAGGTTTGTTATCTGATTTCTCAGGGACCTCCATTTTACTACTATGCTTGAAAATTTGCGGATGCGAAAACTTTCGGAAAACGCACCACGGAGTGCATGGAGAACACGGAGGGAAGAGAAGAACAATTTCATGAAAAACAATTCTCTCTTTCTTGTCTCCGTGACCTCCGTGTCCTCCGTGGTGAACAATTTGAACCGCTGTTTACAAGACAGTGGTACGAGAGAGTAGAGTCGCCGATGGCTAGTGAACTTATTCTGATCATCGAGGATAACGAGAAGAACCGGAAGCTTTGCCGGGATGTGTTGCAGGTGAAGGGGTATCGGACCATCGAGTCCGAGACCGCCGAGGACGGGCTCAAGCTCGCTGCCGAGCAATGCCCGGCGCTGATCCTTATGGACATCCAGCTGCCCGGGATGGATGGGATTACCGCGATGAAGCAGTTGAAGGCCGATGCGACGACGAAGGATATTCCAATCATCGCCATCACCGCGTCAGCTATGACCAACAACCGCACTGCAATGCTCGATCAAGGCTTCGATGGGTATCAGACGAAGCCGATAAGTCTCAAAGAGTTTCTCGGCGAAGTCGAACGTGTTCTTAGAAAAGCGTAAGGCGTGAGGGGTAAGGGGTGAGGCGATTCGGAGTTTCGGAGATCCTCCCGCAAAGGCGCTAAGGCGCAAAGTTTCGGAGAGATTATTAAATAGAGCGTCTAGGACAAAGTGTATCTTGGCGAGATCTGCGTGCTTAGCGCGAGATATTCCGAATCCGAAGAGCAGATGATCTCGTGCAAAGTACGCTGGGCGAGAAATGTCGATCGTGAACTTTTTCTAAAATTCTTAAACTTTGCGTCTTTGCGCCTTTGCGAGAGATAATCCGACGTCCGAATGAACTCCCCCCCCCCCCCCCAAAAAATTTTCTTCGACGTAGCCACCA